>NZ_JBFUHV010000392.1:0-2399 GCF_056402215.1 Rhodococcus sp. P4_B6
CTGTGGTGCCGTGCACGATCRACTGCCTCCCGGCCTCCCGCTGGACCCGTTCGCCGGYGACCCCGCCGACCCGGCAGCAGCCCTCGACGCCATTGAGCCGGGCCAGCCACTCGATYCCCAGGRGCGGCTCGCGGCGGAGGAAGATCTGGCCGACCTCGCCGTATACGAGGCGCTGCTGGCACATCGGGGGATCCGCGGTCTCGTCGAATACTGCGAGGACTGCCAGCACGATCACTACCAGGATTGGGACATGCTCCGCGCCGACCTCCTCCAGCTTCTGGCCGGCGGCCCCGTCCGCCCGCACGAGCCGGCCTATGCCCCGACCCCCGAGGCGTACGCCACCTGGGACTACTGCGGCGGGTACGCGGATGCCCAGGTGAACGACGCCGCGCACGGCGCCAGCTTCGATGCCTGAGGGCCCAGCCGCCACAACGGCCGGACATGTCGCATCCGCGGCGGAAATCCCGCAGCGCACACGAGCCCGACCAGATGGCCGGTGCACCGAGCTCCGCACGACCGGCGCGGCGGAATCGGCACTTCCCTCCGCCCGATCCCGCGCCTCCCGCACTTCCGTCGCATCGAGCGTCCCATTCTCCGGGTGGGCGCCCTGGACGCGATCTCCCGCGATGCCGTCCCGCTCGCACCGGCCGGTCCGGCGCTCACCGTCGGCGAGCGCAACACGGGCCGTGGGGGTCTCACGGGCTGAGCGACGACGATTGGCCACGGGACGGTCTGGCACCGGCGCCCGTCCCGAATGCGGGCGGGGCTGTCCCGGGCGAGTCGGCCAGGGACGAGACTGAGAAGATGCTGATCCTCTCGGGAGCCAACGCCCCACCCACCGCCACACTCGGTAGGCCGGGCAGCGTCGTGCACCTGTGTGTACGCGTGCCCGTCTCGGACCGCTCCTCGACAGCCGGGGCGGTCCGCACACTCCTGGTGGCCGACCTGACCCGACGGGTGCTCGAGGATGTGCACCGCTCACAGGTCGCACTCACCCTGCTCGCCCCCGGCCCCGGTTCACCCGTGGCGCCAGGCGATTTCGACGCGTGGATGATCCGCCCACCGGCGGGCGTCTTCGAGTCAGTCGACRCCGCCGCAGCCGGAGTCGGTGCCCCGGTCGGGCTCATGGTGACCGTCGCCGAGGACGACACTGCCGAGTCGGCGCTGACTGTCGGTGCCGCGACCGGGCCCGAGCCGCTCGACGATCTGATCCACGCCGGTCATGACCCGTTAACGCTGCGTTGTGTGCTGCTCTCGACGCCGTACCGGCAGCAAGCGCCGCTGACCATGGAACGGATCGCCGACGGCGCGCGACTGTTGCATCGATGGCGGCAGCGCGTCGTCGACTGGAGCACGCACATCTCCGTCCCGATGCCCGCAGACATCCTCGAGGCCGCGTATCGTGCCTTCGACCGAAACCTCGACGTGCCGGCGGTCCTCGACCTGATGCGACACGTCGAGTCCGACGCCGCGATCGCCCCGGGCGCCAAATTCGAGATTTTTGTCCACCTCGACCGGGTGCTCGCCTTCGATCTGCCCCGCCACCTCGGCGGCCCACACTCGTGAGATTCACCGTCCCGAGCCGCCGTGCGCCGGCGGGCAACACGGTCCCGTGTCCCGCTCTGCGGAGYTGGCACCCGTAGACGGGCACACCTGCATGCGGGTGAGTTTCGTCAAGTGGTCTGGCCCCGTTGATCGGCATGAAATTCGGCCCCACTGGTGGGGTCAGGCGCGTTTTCGGTGGTGGGTCTTACTGGTGCGCAGTTGATAGGATTCGGTGCCGGTTTCGAGGATGTGCGCGTTGACGGTGATGCGATCGACGATCGAGGCATCCGAGTAACCAGGCGGTGCCGGTTTCGAGGATGTGCGCGTTGACGGTGATGCGATCGACGATCGAGGCATCCGAGTAACCAGGCGGTGCCGGTGCGCGATCACCCGAAACCTGAACACCGACCGCACGTCGGAGACGTCGATCAGAAGGCCGCACGGCGGACGAATGACCCGCCGTCCGATCACCACTCGCTCTGCACGCGCCCGTTCCCGCCGCGGAAGGTGTACGGCCCGTTCGACCTCCACCGGGTCGGGCGAGCTGCCGGTGCGTGCCCTTGTCCCACGCGGTGCGGCGGAGAAAAATTGGGTACGCAGTGGCTGCGGCCGCGGGCCGTCGACGCCCGCCGGCGGTGGACCGCGACGGGTCGGCCACCGTTGCACTCACCGAGGGGACCTATTGTCCCCGCGGGAGGAGGTTACTGATGTTCATCCAAGTCATCCAGGGAAAGGTTGCCGATCAGCCGCGGCTGCGCGAATGCATGGATCGGTGGAACGAGGAACTGCAACCGGGGGCCACCGGCTACCTCGGCTCCACCTCCGGCACCCGCGATGACGGCACGTACATCGCC
>NZ_JBFUHV010000393.1:0-2381 GCF_056402215.1 Rhodococcus sp. P4_B6
GCCGTTCGGGGCGGCGGGGGAGTTGTAGTTCGGGGCGGCGGGGGAGTTGTATTTGTCGGGTCCGGCGTTGGCGCGGGGGTATCGGAATCGGTTGGGGTTGACGGCGGCGCGGTTTGTTGCGGATCCGTTCGGTGGTCCGGGGCAGCGGATGTATCGGACGGGGGATGTGGTGCGGTGGCGGGAGGGTCCGGGTGGGCCGGTGCTCGAGTATGTGGGTCGCTCGGATTTTCAGGTGAAGATTCGTGGTTTCCGCGTCGAACTCGGCGAAATCGATGCGGTGCTGACGCAGCATCCCCGTATTGCGTTCGCGGTGACCCTCGGTCGCACCGCCCCGTCCGGGGACACCGTCCTGGTGTCGTACGTTCTACCGTCCGGTGACGGCGAACCCGACGTCGCCGAGGTCACCGACCATGTGCGCGGCAGTGTGCCCGCGCACATGGTGCCCGCGACGATCGTGATCCTCGACGAGTTGCCCCTCACCCCGGTGGGCAAGCTGGACCGGCAGGCATTGCCCACACCGGATTTCGCGGTGGTACGCACCGTCTTCCGTGCGTCGGACAGCGGAACCGAGCGGACCGTGGCAGATGTCTTCGCCGAGGTACTCGGACTCGACCGGGCCGGGCTCGACGACAACTTCTTCGACCTGGGCGGCAATTCGCTGAGCGCGACCCGCGTCGTCGCCCGCATCAACTCCGCACTGGGTACCGGCCTGGGGGTCCGCGAGCTGTTCGAGGCACCCACGGTGGTGGGCTTCGCCGCCCGCGCCGATGAAGCAGATCGCCGCGTCGCGGCGCGTACCGCACTCACCGGGGGCGTACGCCCCGATCGCCTGCCGCTGTCGCTGGCGCAGCAGCGGATGTGGATCGTCAACCAGGTCGACACGGCTTCGCCCGCCTACAACATTCCGATCGCGCTGCGCCTGTCCGGCGAACTCGACATCGAGGCCATGCGCGCCGCTTTCGAGGACGTCGTCGACCGGCACGAACCACTCCGCACCGTCTACCCCGGCTCCGCGGACGGCCCGCACCAGGTGGTGCTGCCCGTGGACCAGGTGACCCTCGACCTCACTCCGGTCACCGTCGCTGACGAAGCGGCGCTGCGCACCGAGCTGGTGTCACTGGCGTCGGCCGAATTCAACGTGCGCAGCGAGGTCCCGATGCGCATCGCACTTCTGCGGATCGGTCCGGACGAACACGTGTTGGCCCTGGTTCTGCACCATATCGCGGCGGACGGATCATCGATGGCGCCGCTGGCCCGCGACGTGATGGTCGCGTACACCGCACGTTCACACGGACGTCCGCCCGCGTGGGCGCCGATGCCGGTGCAGTATGCCGACTTCGCGCTGTGGCAGCGCCGCACCCTCGGCAGCGACACCGACCCGGACTCGCCCATCTCGGCGCAGCTGGACTACTGGCGCCGGACCCTCGACGGGATGCCCGAGCTGCTCGAACTGCCGCTCGACCGCCGGCGACCCCTGCAGCGGTCCTCGCACGGCGCCACCGTGCCGTTCGCGATCGGCGCGGACCTGCACAGGAAGCTGTCCGAACTTGCTCGGAGTCATGATTCGACACTGTTCATGGTCGCGCACGCCGCTCTCGCCGTCCTGCTCGGTCGGCTGAGCGGTGCGATGGATCTCGCAGTGGGCACGCCCCTCGCCGGCCGCGGCGACGCGGCACTGGACGAGATGGTCGGCATGTTCGTCAACACCGTGGTGCTACGGACCGACGTCGCACCCGACCGCTCCTTCACCGACCTGATGGCGCACGTCCGCGACACCGATCTCGGCGCGTTCGGGCAGGCAGAGGTGCCGTTCGACCGGGTCGTGCAGGCGGTCGACCCAGTGCGGTCCACGGCGCACGCCCCACTGTTCCAGGTGCTGCTCGAATTCCAGAACACCGAGGAGAGCCGACTCGAACTGCCCGGTCTGACCGTCGAGGTCGTCGACTCCGGCGTCGAGGTCGCCAAATGCGACCTGTTCCTGACCCTGAGTGAGAAAGTCGACGAAACCGGCGCGCCCGCAGGGATGTCCGCCGCATTCGGCTTCGCCACCGACGTCCTGGACGCAGGCACCGTCCGCGGCTTCGCGGATCAGTTCGTCCGGATCCTCGACGCTGTCACCGCATCGCCGGATCGCCCGATCGGCGACATCGACGTCCTCGGCGCGCACGAGTTGGATCGGTTGACGCCGGTGGTGGGTGGGGGGTCGGCCCCGGAGGTGTCGTTGCCGGGGTTGTTGGCGGCGGCGGTGGGGGTGGATCCGGATGCGGTGGCGGTGGTGTGTGGGGGGCGGCGGTTGACGTATCGGGAGGTGGATGCTTTGCTCGGGGTGGGGGTGGGTGCCGAGCTCGGGGTGGGGGTGGGTGCCGAGTCGGTGGTGGCGG
>NZ_JBFUHV010000394.1:0-2357 GCF_056402215.1 Rhodococcus sp. P4_B6
GCGAGAGGGCGCGGTCGGATAGTGCGCACGACGCACATTTTCCCAGATCAGCTCGATTGAGTGGTCGGTGACCTGAAAGAGAACATCCCCGTTGACGAAGTTGTTTCACCGTGGGCTGCAACGCCGTCCGGGAACAGCACGTCGAGGTGTCGTTGCAGATGTGAGGGGTTCACATCGTCGTACCGGGTGAGTCCGAGGGTTTGTCCCTTGTGCAGGGTTCCCCGTCGATCGACGGTGTAGAAACGCGGCATTTCACAAGCCTCTCGTGCAATCGATAGTAGGTAGTTTCAGCATCCGGGTTGGCCCGTCGAAATGTACGCAGGCATGGGTGGACGGCAGGCGCCTTCGAGCCGACTCACCTCGGCCGACCGGTATGGCGAGTCGCTAGGAGTACACGCCGAGATCGTAGCGATCGACACGAACGAGCTGAGCTGCGTCCATGCCCGGGCCTCGGCGCCCATGGACGCGGCCGACTCGCCGCTGATGTCTTCGACACAGAGTTTGTCAGCGGTTCTGTCCGGAGATCACCGACCTCTGGAATATCTGAACTAGTTCTGATGTAATGGTGGGTATGAGCAAGTCGACCGCCACCGCCACGTTCTCCGATTTCTTACGGGCACCGAATGATGTTCTCGGCGCGCTCGAGGACAACGGTGAGGTCGTGCTCACGCGCCGGAATGCCCCGGCTCTGCGGCTGACCCAAGAGTCGACGAGCCGCGCCGAATTGAGCACTCTCGGCGTCGTCGGGCAGCTCTTCGCCGCCTCTCTCGACGAGGCGGCCCTCGATCGCGTCGCCTCCCGCCTCGCCGTCGCATTGCCGTGGATCGGGATGCTGCCGACCGCATTGCACGCCGAGTTCGTCGCAGCGTTCCAGGACACTGCCCGTGCCTGCATCGCGGTGGCCCGCTTCGACCGACTCGCGATCTTGCTGGAAGCGTGGCAGGCCACCGCGGAGGCGTACGCCGACCCGCGCCTGACCGCCGACGGTTCCGACCTGGAGTACCTCGAGGTCCCTGAGGTGGTCGTGGCGCCGGATCTCGACGCGTGAGCAGGAAAGGCGGCGCGGTTTCCCGCCCAATCAAACGCGCCGAGTGGCAGATCGTGTTCGCCACTCGTGACGCGGAGAAGGGCTGGACCGATCTGCTGGCCACTGCACGCAACGCCACGGTCGATGCGTGGGACACCCTCACCCGAGAACCGACGGTAGAGACGCGGCGGCTGTATCAACTCAAAGGCGACTACGCCTGCGGGACGTACAACGGGCAGAACTACGCCCGATACCAGTACAAGGTGACCGATGGTGGGCGGATCTGGTTCTTTGTCGATCCTGCACAGAAGGGCGCCAAGATCGCGGGCCGGGTCCTGCTCGAACGCTGCGAACCCGGCCACCCGAAGGAAACCGAATAGGTCACGCCCAGGTATGGGCCTGCGCGCGTTGGCGTCTGCCCGTTCTTCCTGGCGGGCGTGGGTCCCGGCACGCCCACAGGGCCGTGTCCAGCTCCCAGGCACGCCCCCAGCGGCGAGCCCACCCGGTTCCTGATCCGGCCCCGATCCGGTCATGATCGGGACTCCGGGAGCAGGCAGAACCTGGACCGGGAACCGGCACGGCAGTATCGGCGGCATGGTGGAGATGCTGCCGTGGCCTGCGTGCGTGATGCGGGGGTGTGGTCCTGCTGCTCGTGGGGTGCAGTGATCGCTCGATCAGCGGCGCGAGCGGATAGGTGCAGACGCGGAAGCTTCCCGATCGGTGAAGCAGAATGGGGTGCCATGGACGATGTGGAGTTGGTCGAGCAGGTGCGGCGGCGTTGGGAGCAGGGTGTCCCGCCGAAGGTGATCGCGCGTGCTCTGGGTGTGCGGCCGTCGGTGGTGGCGCCGTTGGTGCGACGAATCGCTGCCGAGGCCGAGGCGTCCCGAGGCTTGGGGCGGGTGCTGGGGTGCTGGGTCAATTGTGGCTGGAGTGTCGGGCTGGGCCTCGAGGGTCGTCCGGAGTGGGCGAAGCTGGATGCTCCCGCCGGTGAGGCCGAAGGCTTCGCGCAGGTGTTGGTGGCACGTGAGGGGCGGCGTGGTCGGGCGACGCTGCGGGGCTACCTGGCTGACGTGCACTGCCTGGGGGTGAAGAACGCCCGTGATCCCGAAACCATGGATGCGGGCAGGATCCCCACCGCCATCCGCACGTACTACGCGGCGTTCGACCGTCCTGCGGTGGAGATTCCGATCGAACTCGGCCGCGAACTGATCCTGGGGGCGGCGGCGTATGCGCGCGGGCTCGGTTTCGAGCCCGCGGATGCGTTCGATGGTGATGCCGCCGCGTTCCTGGGTGAGTGGGACGGGCCGGGTCGGATCGAGTTCGGTAGGGA
>NZ_JBFUHV010000395.1:0-2345 GCF_056402215.1 Rhodococcus sp. P4_B6
AGTTCACCGTTCGCGACGAGATTCCCGTCGGTGCACACGACAACCGCGGGCTGTCCGGTTTCTATCTGGCGATCGGGTGGGTGGTCGGCGGCTACCTGCTCGCGGCGGCGATCGGCCTGTTCATCGGCGCCCCTCGGACGCTGCGCCAGGCGTCGGCGCACACGGCCGTCCTGTTCGGCTACGCCCTGCTCTCCGGCGCACTCGGCGCCCTGATCACGACGCACGTGCTCGGCACGTTCGCGGGCCACTGGTTCCCGCTGTGGCTTCTCGGGACCGGTGTCGTCTTCGGCACGGCCGTGTTCACGCTCGGCCTGCGCGCCTCGGTCGGCATCCTCGCGGTGCCGCTCGCGATCGCCGTCTTCGTCATCCTGGGCAATCCCAGCGCCGGCGGGGCGTTCGGTTCGAACGTCATCCCCACGTTCTACGCGGCCATCGGACGGTGGATCACCCCCGGCGCGGGTACCGAGGGAATCCGCAGCATCGTGTACTTCGACGACGCGGGACTGGGACAGCCCGCGCTCGCCCTCGCGCTGTACTCCGCGGTCGGGCTGGGACTGCTGTTCGGGTTCACCGTCCGGCGGCTCCGGAAGCTGGAATCGACTACGCCCCGTTCCGATGTCGTGTCGGAAGACGCTTCTTGATGTCGTTCCAGGGGAATGGACCTACTCTTGGTTCATGCCGACGCCCTTGCACCCCCACGCCGCGCATGTCGCCGAGACTCTGATCGCGCGAGGGCACCATGGGGTGATCGTGACCCAGCCCGACTCCACCCACACCGCGGCCGAGGCGGCGGAGTCTCTGGGGGTCGATGTCGGCGCCATCACCAAGTCGCTGGTGTTCCTCCTCGACGACGACCCGATCCTGCTCCTCGTGTCGGGGGCGCACGAGGTGGATCTGGCGAACACCGGCAAACGACTGCAGGGGAATCTGACCCAGGCACCCCTCGACATGGTGCGGATCGCGACCGGGCAGCCGATCGGCGGTATCGCCCCGCTCGGCCATCCCACGAACCTTCCGACCTACGTCGACAACGCCCTGTCGGAGTACGCGGAACTGTGGGCGGCCGCCGGTCACCCGGACACCGTCTTCCGCACGTCGTTCTCGGAGTTGGTCCGGATCACCGCGGGCCTGGCGATCGACGTCGACTGAATCCCGGGCGGTTCCCGCCCTTATAGTTGACGTCAGATCTCGTGAACGAGAATGACGCGCGCGAGAATGACCGCGCTCGAGAATGACACAGTGCCCACACGGGCCGACCCGGAGAATGATTTGTCCGACAGAGCCGAGAACGCCGATACCGTCGATGGTTCGGACCTCCCCCGCGACCCCGAACTCGCCCCCGGAATCTGTGCGGAGGATTACCGCGCAGCCCTGCGCCGTCACCCGGCGGGCGTCACCATCGTGACCCTCGACTCGGGATCGGGCCCGGTCGGATTCACCGCATCCTCGTTTTCGTCCGTCTCGCTGGCCCCGCCGCTGGTGTCGTTCAACATCGCGAACACGTCGTCGAGCATCGATGCGCTCCACTCGGCGGGCTCGCTGGTGATCCACCTGCTCGGGGAGCACCAGCAGCACCTGGCTCAGCGCTTCTCGCGGAGCGCGGACCAGCGGTTCTCCGACGAGTCGCTGTGGGCGCGGCTCGACACCGGCGAACCGGTTCTCCACGGAACTCCCAGCTGGATGCGGGTCGTCGTGGACCAGTTGATCCCGGTCGGCGACCACACGCTCGTCATCGGCCTCGTCACCCGCGTCCACGCCGAGGCCGACGACGATTCCGCGTCGGCTCCCCTGCTGTATCACGAGGGCCGGTACTACCGGCCCACTCCGCTGGGTTCAGCGAACAACGGCAACTGACCTGGTCAGGACGCCAGCACCCGTTCGACGCGGGGCAGGTCGAAGCGGCGCAGCGCCTCGTCCACCGCTTCGGCGGACGTGACGAGACCCCGCTGCTCCAGCCACGGGAGGGTGCCGTCGACGAGCTGCTCGAGAACCCTGGGCAGCGACAGCGGGAGCAGGGTCACGCCGTCGGCGACGCCGGCCGCCTGGATGTCGGCGATGAGGCCGGCGAGGCCGACCGGAGTTCCGATGTACTGCAACGACACCGGTGTGCGCGGTGTGTCCAGCGCACTGTCGAGGAGGGCCAGTTCCTTGCGCGCGGCGCGGGCTTCTCCGGCGATGAGCACCTCGAGGTCCACCAGGACGGTGACGCTGTCGGGGTCGCGGCCGTCGGCGACGATCTCGGCACGGATCCGCGCGCGCTCCTGCTGCGCCTCACGCAGATCGGCGGCCCGGATCCGGACGACGTTCGGCGGGAACGACGTGAGGTCGAGCTGATCCGTCGAGTC
>NZ_JBFUHV010000396.1:0-2303 GCF_056402215.1 Rhodococcus sp. P4_B6
CTGTTCGCTGTTCGGTCAGCAGGTCGCCGCGACTCCGGACGCGGTGGCCGTGACGTTCGGTGACGAGAATTGGACCTACCGGGAGCTGAGCAGCCGAGTGAACCGGCTGGCACGCCGGTTGATCGGTGCGGGTGTCGGCCCGGAAGTGCTGGTGGCGGTCGCGCTGGAGCGGTCACCCGAGGTGATCATCGCGCTTCTGGCCGTCCTCGAGGCCGGGGGCGGATACCTCCCCATCGACCCCCGCTATCCGAGTGCACGGACCGAGTTCATCCTGCGCGACGCTGCGCCGATCCTGATCCTGACCGACACGGCGACCGCAAGCATGCTGCCAGACAACGGCATCCCCACACTGCTGCTCGAGACGTGTTCGGAACAGGGGGGACACTGGGAGGACACCGCCGGCAACGGCCGCACCACACCGCCGCGGCCGGACAATACCGCGTACGTGATGCACACCTCCGGATCAACCGGCACCCCGAAAGGGGTGACGATCAGCCACCACAATGTCGTCAACTGCATGGTGCACGTGGCCTCGAGTCTCGGTGCGCCAGGGCTGGCCCGCGTGCTGGCAAGTACATCGGTGAGTTTCGACGTGTCCGTGTTGGAGATTTTCGCCGCGTTGTGCGCCGGCGGGAGTATCGACGTGGTCCGTGACGTTCTCGTGCTCGGCGAACACCGCACCTGGAGCGGGAGTGTGATCAGCACGGTCCCGTCGGTGTTCGCGGAGGTACTCGACCAGATCGAGAACACGGTGAGCGCGGAGACGGTGGTGTTCATCGGTGAGCAGTTGTCCGGTCGATTGCTCGGTGCAGTTCGTGCCGCGATTCCTGGAGTCCGGGTTGTCAATGGGTACGGTCCGACCGAGACCACCGTCTACGTGACCAGCCGGGTTATGGAGCAGTCGGACGAGTGTGCTGGCGAATCGGTGTCGATCGGTGTGCCGGTAAGGAATTCGCGGGTGTTCGTGTTGGGTGCGGGGCTTGGGCCGGTTCCGGTGGGTGTGGTGGGGGAGTTGTATATCGCCGGGGTGCAGTTGGCGCGTGGGTATTTGGGTCGGCCGGGTTTGACGGCGGAGCGGTTCGTGGCGTGTCCGTTCGGTGTGTCCGGTGCGCGGATGTATCGGTCGGGGGATCTGGTGCGGTGGACYGCCGAGGGTGTGCTCGAGTTCGTGGGGCGTGCTGATGAGCAGGTGAAGGTGCGGGGGTTCCGGGTGGAGCCGGGGGAGGTCGAGGCGGTGCTGCTGTCGCATCCTGCTGTTTCGCAGGCTGTGGTGATTGGTAGTGAGTCTCCGGCGGCTGTTGGGGYGGGGTGTCGGTTGGTGGGGTACGTGGTTCTCGAGTCCGTCGGCACGGTGACGGGTGTGGGGTTGCGYGAGTTCGTGGCCGGGCGGCTGCCGGAGTTCATGGTTCCGGCGGTGGTGATGGTGGTGGATCGGTTGCCGTTGACGGCGAATGGGAAGTTGGATCGGAGGGCGTTGCCGGCGCCGGAGTTCGTTGGTGGGGTGTTTCGTGGGCCGCGGTCGCCGGTGGAGGAGACGTTGGTGGCGTTGTTCGCGGAGGTGCTGGGTGTTCCGCGGGTGGGGATCGATGACGGGTTTTTTGATTTGGGTGGGCATTCGTTGTCGGTGACGCGGTTGGTGAGCCGGATTCGGTCGGTGTTGGGGGTGGAGGTTGCGGTTCGGGTGGTGTTCGAGTGTCCGTCGGTCGCGGAGTTGGCGCCGCGTCTGAGGGAGGGGCCGGTTCGGGTGCCGTTGCTCCCGCGGGTGCGGCCGGAGCGGGTGCCGTTGTCGTTCGCGCAGGCCCGGTTGTGGTTCCTTCACAAATTCGAGGGACCGTCGGCGACGTACAACATTCCGGTGGCGGTGCGGTTGACCGGTGCTCTTGATGTGGGGGCGTTGGTGGCGGGGTTGGGGGATGTGGTGGCTCGGCACGAGAGCCTGCGGACGGTGTTCGGTGAGGATGACGGTGTGCCGTTCCAGCGGATCCTGCCGGTTGAGCAGGTCCCGGCGGCAGTGCAGACAATCGAGGTCGGTGCCGACGAAATACCCGCGGCAGTGACCACGGCGGCGGCGTATCCCTTCGACGTCGAACACGAGATTCCGATCCGGGCAACGTTGTTGGAGTCCGGACCCCAGGAGCACATCCTGGTGTTGGTGCTGCACCATATCGCGGGGGATGGGGGTTCGTTGGCGCCGCTGGCCCGGGATGTGGCGGTCGCGTATGCGGCCCGCGCGGCGGGGCAGGCGCCCGGGTGGGCGCCGTTGCCGGTGCAGTACGCCGATTACACGCTGTGGCAGCGGGACC
>NZ_JBFUHV010000397.1:0-2286 GCF_056402215.1 Rhodococcus sp. P4_B6
CCTCTCAACTAAGTGCTGGCGCGGACACCGTGTGGGGTCCGCTGGCGCAGCCCATCACAGCTCCCGCTGACCTCCCCGAGGGATCTCCCCCGTGGCGCGACAATGCGTGGCTTCCTTTTTGGGACGACGAGAACGGGATATACGGCACCGTCCATGTCTCGACCTCGCCGAACGCCGGCGCGCGCCAGGCGCGGTTCAGTCTGCAAACACCGAGCGGAACGATCGAGCTGATTGAACCTCTGGACCCGGGGAGCTTTGAGAGTAAATCCATCCGGCTGGATCTTGACACCGGTTTCACCATCTCTACCCCGGAAGTGACGGCAGAACTTCGGTTCATGCCTYAGTTCGCGCGGGCCGACTTCGTCGGCGACGCCTCGCCAAAGGCGTTCGGCGGCTACGCCGAGACGGGAGCTCTCAAGCACTACCAGCAGGCGGCCTCGGTCGTTGGCTCGGTCAACCTCCGAGGACAGGAATCCGCGGTCGACGGATCCGGATTCCGCGATCGAACCTGGGGATTTCGTGACGAGACGATCGGGATGTCCGAGTACTTCGGGTTCATGTGGAAATTCGAAACCTTTGCCTTGAGTGTGATGAGGTTGTACGGCAGTGACGGCTCTGATCACGCAACGGGATTCCTGCTCGGCGATACCGCGACGCCGGTAGCCGGCGTCAGTTCGTTCACACGCGACGGCAGCGGACTGTTCGTCGAGGCAGAGATCGAGCTGGACTCCGGCGATCGGCTCACCGTGGCCTCGGTAGGCCGGCCAGCCGGACAGTGGGTTCCGATGGGGCCTCCGCGGACGGGCGCAGTGATGAGCGCCTACGACGAATTCCACACGTTCAGGACCGCGTCGGGGGAGGCCGGTGGAGGAATCGTCGAGCAGGGGTATGTCCGGCGGGGCGTCTGATCGGTCCGGACGAATTCGACTGCCGTCACTGCACATGGCACCGGCACTCGATTCGCCGAGCAGCGGCATATCAGCTTGCGGTACGGGTACGCCTCGCGTCGCACTCAGCTCGCCGACGTGACGCCGAGGGGCTAGCGGGATGGACTCGTCGACCGTCGCCCAGCATGGTGATGGCTACACAATCCCCGTCGATGCGACCGGCGTGTGGCAGGGTGAGGGCAAAGCGGTACGAGGCGGATCTCGGCACGGGACTGGGCCGAGTCCGAGGCCAGGGCAGCTCCCGGCATCACTCGGTGATGGCACTTATCGACGAGGGCATCACGTCAGCCGCGTAGAGGTCCCTAGCCGAAACGTCGTAAAAGTAGGGTGGCACTCAACTCGGCGAGCGTAGGTGGCGGGGTTCGTCGCCGGGGTGTGAGAGYGGGGCGGCGTGGTGTCGTGCCTCTTCCCGGCGGCGAACACCGCGGCGATTCCCCGAGCGTGCTCGAAGATGAATCGACTAAAGCGTACTGTTCTCGTGAATCTTCCGTTGAGTGTGAATAGTCGATGTAGGCACGCGGTTCGTTCTTGTAGGTTTGCTCGCTCATGAAATCCACTGCATGAAGGATTGTCAACTGTCCGGCGTATGGATTTCGCCGACTTCAGTCCCGAAGTAGCTCGTGTAGGTGAAGTCCAACTGGGAACTGGCCCCCTATTGCGGTTGAGTACGACATGGCGGTGATGCGGTGAAAATATTGCAGCGTGTCGGACGGTGTTCACCAGACGGCCACTAGAGGCAGTTGGGCTGCTTGGTCACCTCGCCGACCACACTCGTCCCATCCTCGATGCCTTCGATACTGTCCCGGCGACGGTTGATGAAACTGGTTGTCAAATAGTGGATGTTTCGGACGAAACCGAATTCGTCTGGCGGGAAGAAAGGTCCGGGTGGCTCGACCCGCTATCCACACCTCGAATGCGGTCGTAAGGCATTGGCTTCCAGCGTCGTTGATGCCGCTAATGAGCGTGCGTCCACCACCACGATTCATGAAGGTGGAACTTCCGGGCACCGCATGACGTGGGCACCGCTATGGCGTTGACACTCTGCAGTGAGGTAGCTAACATTGACGACATTACACACAACGTACTTTGTCTCGACGTCTGAGTTTGGTCTTCCTATGTCGTGGCTCTGCAGAACGCAAGTAGGCGTGTCGGTTTGAGGCAGGTAGGAACCCGTCTCTGCGCGAGGATTTAGCTGCGCATTGCGAGAGCTGACATTCAACGCCACATGCGGAGTCCCGAAGCGCTGCCCCGCGAGGGCTGGTAGCTCTCAGAAGTGATTCATTCAGTCGTACAGAATGCTGCAACTTGAGTATCGGATGGAAAGGAGTCAGGCTGATGG
>NZ_JBFUHV010000398.1:0-2189 GCF_056402215.1 Rhodococcus sp. P4_B6
GCGAGTCGCTKCGCTCCCCGCCAGGGAGCCGCTGCGCGGCTCGCAGTGGGTCCATTCCCGTTGCCGWCGATCGAGTCGCTTCGCTCCTCTGAGTTTCCGARATTMGGTYCTCACCTGCGYCTTTAATCGWCCAGTTCRATCCGGTCCCCCACACCCCAACGAGGCTGGGGAAGCGGGCGGATGCGCCCGACACGCCGCCCGCTCGCCTTCCCGCGCCGCACCATGTCATACCCACAGCATACCACCCACCCCCACACAATCCAAACAGTCGAAAATCATAAAACCCCCAAATATGTTGATCAACAACATATTACGAACCTTACAACCCGATGTTCGTGCACAACACACATAACACCTTATGCACCAATTGATTACCCAAACACATTGTCAAACAACACCTTTCAAAACCAACTCAAAACCGGACGAAACAGACAACCTCGCGCCCGCCGACACCCCCCGCGCCGGCACTCCCCCGACAGGTCGCCGGCACCCCCACATCACAAACCGGGGACATGTCATCACACCAGGTCACAGCACAATTACGGCCGTGAGTGCCGAGGTCGCGTCGATCCCACCCATAACCCCCTGCGCACCGCCCAGGATGGGCAGCAGGGAATTCAGCAGTAGTTCGCGTCGCTCGCGGCGACGCCTGGGGAGGGAGCGCGGCATGGTGTTCGAGAGATTCTCCGATCAAGCCCCGACAAGTGGTCGTCCTCGCCGCCGGCGCCGCCCGCACCCACCACCTGCCGCCATCGGCACGAACGCGCACACCAACGGCACAGCGAACTGACGGCCAGGCGCGCCAGGGAACCGTCACCAACCCGCACGCCACCACCACAACCGCCGGTCCCGCCCAGCTCACCCGTAAGAGGTCGGCGGCGGATCAGACCCGAACGAGTTGAACGAACCGTGCGGATACACCCGCGGCTGCGGACCACCCCCGTAGTGCTGCCACAAGATCACCGCCGGCAGATAACAGAAAGAACCCCAGCAGCAGACCCACGCACACCCCCAGCGAAATCCGCCAACCCCGCCCCGACCCTGTCGGCTGCGGTCTCAGCTCATCGGCGCGACGGGGATCATCAGAGGTCAGGTCAAATCCTCGGTGGGAGCGGATGCGGCATTGTCCTTGATCGACGCGATCCCGGTCTGAGCCGCCGCCTTCGAGGTGTAACCCTGACTCGCCGCGATGATCTCCCCGTTAGCCGCCTTCAGATGGAACCGGAACTTGCCGGCCGCGTCCTTGAAAAGCTCGAACTTCGCAGTCATCGCCCCTCCTCCACACGGTATCCACGACGGTCGCGAACCCCGTGGAGTTCACGGTAAGCCGACCACACACCCGCCGGCGGCCGAACGCATCCTTTCCGGCGGCACCGTCCCACCCCCGCCGGGACGTGTCATCTCCCCAGTTCAGAGCGCTCCTCGAGGCCGCCACGCCTGAACCCCTTTGCGGCCACTGCAGGAACCGCAGAAGAGGTCAGGTCAAGAGTTCATGTACGACAAGGTCGGTGCGTCTGACTCTCCTGAGAACCTCCGCACCAGAGTCGGCTTCCTGATTCAAAAGAGAGATTGCAGTATCGATTATGTGAGCTGGGACCTCCGTGACACCGCCCTTAATCACGAGGTCGCGCAACGCAGAGTGCGATGCCTTTCTTCCAGGATTCTGGAATATCCACCAGTCGGCGAGTGTTTCCGATTGGCCATTTCGGTTCTTCGACTTCAGGGAGTTGTCGAGTGCGCGCTGAAATGCGCTTGTCACTTCTGAACCCGATTGGCCTAGTTCCGAAGCGAGCATCCCAACTTTGCGCCACAGCGTCGCCAAGCGCCAGTAATACGCCGGCGGATAACTACCGTGGTCGGTTGCACTCAACTCTTTCGAAAATTCTTCCAGGTCAACCTTGAGGACTGTAGCCTGCGCAGCGGACTGGTCGCTTCGCCGGTATCTGAGTGAACTCCTGGCGGCCTTGGCCTCCACCGCGAGGTCGTCATTCCCCATAGCTGCATATGAGCTGGCCGCGGCACTCAGATGGATGACGGCGTTGTCGTCATTTTCCTCGCCTTCTACCTTACCCAAYCAGAGACGCGCGTCGGCTACTTGACGCGTGTAACCGTTCGATTCAGCGACGGGTACCGTGGATTCGAGTATCCGCTTGGCTGATCTGTGTCCTTCCACACCCTCACCCTCTATT
>NZ_JBFUHV010000399.1:0-2150 GCF_056402215.1 Rhodococcus sp. P4_B6
GTGCCGTTCGTGCTTCCCGGCATCGTGCCGTTCGTGCTTCCCGGCATCCACGAGGTATGGAAACTACTTCTGGACATCAAGGAGGCGGGTGACGGCACTCCGTTCGTGACCTATCTCGAAAAGATGAATGAGGCCAAGGGGACTGCGTACGAGTTCGGCTGGGGCGATCGCCTCGGGCGGCCCTCCGCAGACTACGTGCGAAGCACAGAAATGAAATACCTACCGACGGACGCTCAGCGTGATTACGTAAACAGTCCCAATGCCTAGTTCCCGGCGTTCCGAGTAGCCGGTTCCACAACCCCACAATCGATAAGGTGCGAAATGTCTGAAGTGCGCGAACTCGACTTCGGTGGACGAGTTGCAATCGTCACCGGAGCAGGTCAAGGAATGGGACGCGAACACGCTGTCATGCTCGCGTCCCGCGGAGCAAAAGTTGTGGTCAACGACATCAACTCGAATCGTGCCGAGGAGACGGTGAAGACGATCACCGACGCCGGCGGAACAGCCGCACCCGACAACCACGATATCGTCACCAAGTCGGCGGATCTGGTGCAGAACGCAATCGACAGTTTCGGGCGCCTCGACATCGTGGTCAACAATGCCGGGATCAATGCCTACGGCCGGTTCTGGGAAATGGATCGCGATCTGTGGTGGAAGGTGTTCGACACCAGTTTCCGCGGTGTCGTCGAGGTGTCACGCAGTGCTATGCCCTACCTGATCGAGTCCGGGAGCGGACGCCTCATCAACGTCTCCTCGAATGCATTGATGGGCCTGCCCAACGACACGTCCTACGCTGCCGCCAAAGCTGCAGTGTGGGGCCTCGGCAACTCCCTGGCGGGTGAGGCTCGCGATGTCGGCGTGCAGGTCACCACGCTGCTCCCAGTCGCGTGGACACCGATGACCGAGGAGGCCTTCGGTGATCCGCTCATCCAGCAGGTCATGCGAGACCACTTCCCCTCGAGCTCCGTCTCGGCTTTCGTGACGTGGCTCGCCCACCAAGACACCACGGTACACGGTGAAACGTTCGAGATCGCCGGCATCTCAGCCGCCAGAACCGCTTTCAGTGCGATGCCGCGCATGCAGGTGACCGAACCCTCTCCCGAGGTGTGGGCTGCCAACGCCGCCAACCTCACGAAGCCTGGCGAACTCACACCCCTGTTGAAGGCGAGCGACTCGTTCCGTGCACAGGTCGTGTACCTGGCGCCGGAGATGGACTCGCAGCTCCCTGCAGACGCCGCAGATGTGTCCAGCAACTAGGGGAGTGGTGTCCATGAGGCGGTCAGAAGTACGCGCGATCGGTGACRACTTGTCGATCGTGCGTCAGGCCTTCGCCCAGTTCCCTTCGGGTGTCGCGGTGCTCGCGATCGACGTCAGGGGCCGGAAGCACGCCCTCGTCGCGTCGTCGTTCATGGTCGGTGTGTCACTGGAACCGTGCCTGGTGGCGGTGGCGGTGCAGAAATCGTCCGAGACGTGGGGGCAGATCAAGGATGCCCGCTCGGTCGGAGTATCGATTCTGGGCAAGGGGCAGAGCGAGCTGACCCGCCGCCTGGCCAGCAAGGACCGCGCCGCACGATTCGAGAAAGTCGCGACAGCGGCCGGTGATCAGGGTTCCGTCTTCATCGACGATGCCGCACTGTGGCTGGAGTGCTCGATTCATGAAATCTCGGAGGCGGGTGACCACTGGATGGCGCTGCTCGAGGTGAGTAAATTAGTTGTCGGAGAGAATGACCCACTCATATGGCATGGCGCGAGGTTTCGCGAACTCGTCGACGCGCAGTCGATCGAAGTCGAGTAGTTCCGGCGGTATTTGCTCTCGGGGGGACACACCGCCGGTGGTCGTCCAGGGACGCCACGCCGGGGTGTCAAGGCGTGGAACCACAGTATGGAGCGTAGGGCGTGACAAGGTTCGGTCTCGCTCAGTTCATATTCTGGACAGTATGTGTCAGTATTATCGGTGTCACGTTGTGGTGAAGGAGTTGTGGCTGTGTACGAGCGGTATCAGACGATGGAGTTCGATCTGTCGAGTAGCGGTGTGTTGACGGTGACGTTCTTGCGTGCCGACAAGCTGAACGCGATCGATGCCGATTTTCATCGTGAGTTGTCGACGGTGTTTGCGGACATCGGTATGGATCGTCGGGTGCGTGCGGTGG
>NZ_JBFUHV010000400.1:0-2133 GCF_056402215.1 Rhodococcus sp. P4_B6
CTCCTCGTCGCTCCTCGTCGCGCCCTACGGCATACGGCGGGGCATCATCGAGCGGATCGACGGCGAAGTGGCGCGCGCACTTCGCGGCGAGGACGCGGGTATTCGCTTGAAGGCGAACGCGTTAGTGGACGAACAGGTGATCGACGCGCTCTACCGTGCGTCGCAGGCCGGTGTGCCCGTGCAGATCGTCGTCCGCGGAATCTGCGCGCTGAAACCGGGGGTGCCCGGACTGAGCGAGAACATCCACGTCCGGTCGATCCTCGGCCGTTTCCTCGAACACTCGCGGGTCCTGCACTTCCGCGGGGCGGACGAATACTGGATCGCCAGCGCCGACATGATGCACCGCAACCTCGACCGCAGGGTGGAGGCCGGAGTCCAGGTGAAAGATCCGCGGCTCACCACGCAATTAGGCGGCCTCTTCGATTCGGCGCTCGACCCGAGGACCCGGTGCTGGGTGCTCCACCCCGACGGAAGCTGGGCCGCGTCACCCGCCCACGGCGAAGACGTCCGCGAACATCAAGAGGCACTCATGCGGGCCCGGACGACCAGCGGGTCCTGACCCTATGAACGGCCCCCGTCATTCACCGAGTGGGTCCGAATCCGGACGATCCACAGAACGGTGATCGGATTGGTGTATCGCCGTCGATCGCGATGGTGTGTCCGACGGCGAGTGAGGCAGCGAACGATCACTGCTCGTTCGACACCATGGGCCAGCGGTTTCGGCGGGACGGTCATTCCCGGGAGGTCAGGTCGTCCGCCACGATGGCGCGCACGTCGGCCGGCTCGGTCACTTCCTTGACTGCAGCCACTGTCTCCGAGACGTTGAGGTCGTCGTAGCCGTCGATGGGCAGCTCGCCCGGTTCGAAGACTCCGGCCGCGGTACGGGCTGTATGCAGCGCTTCCGCGACCCCGTCGGCTCCTTCGCGGCGGGTGACCTTTCCGCGGTTTCGAGGGCGCTCATCCCCCGGCTTGCGCGGCACCCGACCACCTACCAAGCCGGCGCGGACAAGAGGCACACGCGAACACTCGCCGGCCACATGCCCGCCACCGCACCGACACCTTCCGGGACTACCGTGGTGGGCGGTTGGTCAGACCCGGAAGGGGGCCGATCGCCTCGGTGGGGCGCTGAAGTCGTCGCGCATCGTCAGGGCGCTCGGCTCTGGCCGGCCAACCGGGTCCCCACGGGCACGGGCACCCCACGACAATGGCCGGGACGGCGCTCAGTGGCGTCGAGTCATGGCTGCTCGAGCGGATCCGAAAACAGCTTCGTTGAAACGTAGTGCTCCACTCCTGAGGGTAGCCGCGGCCCTGTCGAGCGATCCCTCTGCAGGACGGTCCGTGCTCAGGCTGTGGGCTTGCCGGGATCAGGCTCCGGCTACCCAGGATGCACGGGCTGCTACGCCTCTGCGATGAGGGTTCGGAGCTCCTCGCCGAGTTCGGGGGTGGCCGCGACGATCCCGCTCCAGCGGCGGGTGAGGTCGGTGTCGAACTCGACGGGCCGGCCGAAGGCATCAAGGACGACGCCACCGGACGCGCCAACGAGGACAACGGCCGCGGCGATGTCCATGAGACGGTGGGTGTCGCTTCCGGCGTCGACGAACGCATCTACGGCTCCCGTGGCCACCAGGACGGCGTCGAGGGTGCTGCAGCTGAGGATCCGGATGCGGGTCGCCTTCTGCGCGACGCGGGTCCACGCGTCCCAGTTGCGCGGGTGCGGGCGCAGCATCGACACGGCGGCGTCCGCGACGGACCGGCAGCCGCTGGTGAGGTAGGGCGAACCAGTGCGTGACGCCCACCAGCGCTCGTCCGTGTGCAGCCAGCTGGTCATGGCCTCGGTGAACTCACCGTCCACGACGACGGCCGCGCTGAAGCAGGCCAGCGGCACACCGGCGGCGGCGTTGGCCGAGCCGTCGACCGGGTCGACCACCAGGGTGACGGCCGAGCCGACGTTCAGGCGCTCGATCTCGCACTCCAGTTGGTCCGCGATGGTGCGGTACCGATGCTCCGTCATGGCGACCACTGTCACGTGCCTAGTAGCGTGTCGCTGCTTAGTTCTGCCTTGTTTCGTTTAAGTTGGAGGCGGCAGACTTCCCCTTCCCCTCTGCCGGTCAGGACTGTTGTCAATGCCTTCGC
>NZ_JBFUHV010000401.1:0-2126 GCF_056402215.1 Rhodococcus sp. P4_B6
GGCGGAGCAAACCTGCCGATTGCTGATCGTCTCGCCACCTGGCGAAACCCCTACTGCGGCGGGCTGACCGCACACTTCGACGAGATCAGTACGCCGGCGTGGTTGCCCGCACCCCCGGCGCTGGCCGCGTTGCCGTTCCGCCGTGCTCCCGCCACCCCCGCTTGTCCGCGCTTGGGGATGCGACCCGGTGAGGATCGAAACACGTCGCCAGCGCGGAATCCGGGTAATCGATATGCTCCCGCCCCGCAACGAGCCGAACACCCACCCGCCCACACCACTGTTCACACGCCGGAGAACCGATGCTTCCGTCCTTCGTGCCCCAGACGGTGCCTCCCACGTATCACCGCCGCCCAGCGCTCTAGAATGTGACGGTGGTCATCGTTTTCGAGGTGTTGCTGGTTCTCGCGGCTGTGCTCATCACGTGGTTCTCCCTGTACGTCGTCTACCGCTTGATCGACGGCGAATCGAACCGCCGATACCGGTAACCCTGCAGGGGTCGCCCGCACACGCATGATTGGGCGAGCGTCGACTCGATCGAGCGGGCCAATGGCTTGCTGAGTTCGGCCAATCCAACCTGCCTACCCACGTCAGATATCCTGAAGCGTCGGGCAGCCGCCGGAATCAACGAAGTCGACGCCATCGTTGAAGCGCACAGTCGCTTCGCGGTCGCGCCGATGCTCACGGATGAACCGGCCGGGATCTCCGCTGAGGCTTTCTCGCCGACCCGGGAAGCGAAGCCCACCCCACGTGCCTGACGTGACCGAAGACGATGTTGCGGTCGAGTAGATCAAGGCAGTGGGCGAGGGAATGGGTCGGCGACGTACATCTGTCGGTGTGCCTGTCCCGACGCGGGCACAGTATCGACATTGCGGGCAGACCGGGACATTCGGTGAAGGCCCGGCCCAGTTCTTGATCGACGCGGTCCTCAGCGTTGATCATCAGTGATGCCGTGCTCGGGGAGGGGAAGGCTGTGGATCGCGGTCCGGATGGTTGGTGGTTAGCCTTCGCCGGACGTCGCGTTCGTCGAGCGGTCGGTGCGGGTGACGATGAGCCCGTCGTCGGTGGTGAACGGGAAGTTCGGTAGATCGTCGAGGTGGGTGTTGAAGGTGGCGGCGAGGACTTCGGGGGAGCACAACAACGACCGCGTTTCGAACGATGTTCATGGCCATCGAAGGTCGGCCGAATCGTGCTGCGGCCAACCGGCGGCCCAGATCGATGTCGGGGACCCCTCGACCCTGTAGCAGCGAGAAGAAACGCCACGGCATCCCCATCGGTATCCCGCGGGGCATCAATCACCGAGGGGAGCCTCCGCCGACAGGTCCTGGTCATCGGCAAGCTCTACGGTGGACTTTCAGCGAAGGTGCCGGTCGCAGGGCCGGCGGACGCTTCCGTGCGGACGAGTGCGCAGCCGCGCGCAGTATCGACGTTGCGTGTCACACCGGTTGGGCAGACCTGACTTTCGACACCCTCCGGATGTGGAGCTGCCTCGATCGGCCGCTCAGCGACCGGCTCGACGCCGCCAGGGTCACCCCGGAGGCGCTCGGCGAATGCCGTCGGCAGGTCACCGCGGTCGCCCAGCTGACTATCGGTGCGGAGGACCTCTCGAACTCCAGACCGTTCGTCCCCGCTGGTGGTTGAGCATCGGACGCAGCTCGATCCACACCACCGGCGACATCTCAAACGGTGACCCGTTGCACCCGGTCCTCACTTACCCCATCGGCGACGTCACAGGCGTCGATCAACTCATGCTGGAGCGCTACCTGGACGACCTGGCCAACGATCGTCTCGGCCGGGGTAGGGGAAGAGGAGGATAAAGGGCATGGCCGATCCGACGAGCACCTACCGGGAGAATGCGCGGGACACTGAGAAGTTGGTGTTGGCGCTCCGGGACCGGCTCCTGCGGGTGCGGGCGGAGATCGAGGATTGGCCGGACACCCGCCATGGTCTGCGGAGTGATGGGGAGGGTTCGACGACCGATCCGGATGCCTTGGCAGCGGTCGTCGCGGCCCAGATCCGGGACGCACGGGCTGCGCTCGCGCATGTCGATGCCGCGCTGCAGTATGCGTGGGCGACCGCGAAGTGTCTGCACATTCAATGATCGGGAGCGGCGACGATCCCGGCGGATT
>NZ_JBFUHV010000402.1:0-2110 GCF_056402215.1 Rhodococcus sp. P4_B6
GGGTAGTCACCACGAAGAATTTGGCTCACCGCTCGCTCCGTCGCATCTTGCGCGCCCGAATGAACGTCCCCGGGATGGCTCTCAACGTTGACATAGGCGACGCCCGGGCCGCGTTGAATACTCCAAAGCCTGAGTAACGAGGGACTCGATTCCTCGCGATTGATGACCCGATCATCCTACCCACCAGCGTTTCCCTTCTTTTTCGCTGGAGCGGCTGTATCTGAGCAACATCGTCCAAGTTCACTGGACGTACTTCGATAATATTCGCCGCTATCGCCCGCCGAACTATTTCTTCACCTCGCGCGGTGCGCGCGATCAACACACTCACACCTTGTTTATCGCCAAAATCTGGAAATCCAGACTCGTCCGCCTCCCAAAAATCACCCGCCGCGATATCTGCGCTCTCACCAACACCATCCGGGCAAATCTTGCAACGCCACTGGGTTGTAGGTCCGAGGCAACGACCCCAAGAATCGTTGTACCCGGCGCCAGCACTGTCCCCATTCTTATCCTCGGCATAGAAATCTCCGGGCCAACCGTGGCCCCGATAGCGGAGCGTCACTAATCGGGCGTTCTCGTCGAAGCCAAGGTCCTTAAGAAGACCTTCTGTCGCGAGTTGACTTGGAGTTCCGGCGCAGAAGAATGAGAATAGAATTGGACGTGAATCCTTGCCGCGCAATTCGTGCAACTGGCGAATAGCCGACACCTCGCAGGGCTTGCCGACTATTCCGGTGTCTGCACCTGCATCGAGATCACAGCAACTTGCCGTTGAGACGGGTGCGTACCGGGAACCCGATGCCGCAATCGCCTCCTCTTTAGAGGTAATTGTTACAGACACCGTCCTTCGCGGGTCCACCGCAGCTGATGCCGCCGTAGACGTCCGGAAATCTCCAGATTCAATCAACCAAGCGATAAGGGCAGTTAAGGCACCACCACTGCTCGCTGTGTATCGAATCTCGGGATCGGTCGCCCAGGCCTCCCACGCAGCAACAACTGGTCCCAGATAGGGGTGCCTCACTGCAGCATCTGAGTCCCGACCGACCACACGCCTGCCAGGACACGCCCCTGCAAATTCAGCGACTTGCTGCTCGTTAGAAGAGTCGATCGACCCCTGCCAGACTGGCCGTAAGTACCCGCCAGCATTCAATTCCATCRTCACTTGTGAACTCAACTGCGCACACAGACCGCATCCCGAGCAGTTTCCATTCGCAACAACGGACGAAATCTCGGACGCAAGGTTCGATTTCACGAGAGAACCAGCTCCTTCAGCGCCCGGGCGCCCTCGTCCAATAGCCCATCTGCTCGCCTCCGTAGCGAGTCGAGGTCAGACTTGAGACCAGGAGAGCTTTCGATACGGTCTCTAACCTGGCCGACATAACAGGAGTCACCGCGCAAGTCGACCGTATGGTGCCAGCCAAGATCCCCGAGCAATGGGGCGAATTTGCGCGAATACGCTAGTGGTATAGCCGGCGTGCCAACTGACAATGCATTCAAGCATGCGTGCATTCTCGCACCTACTATCAGTTCGGCGCTCGCCACGAACTCACGCACGTCACTCAATTCGCGCGGTAGAAACGCATCGACCTGATAGCTGAGCTCCGACTGCAGTTCCTTCACCGCCGGAACGTCATTATCGAGCCCATCCGAATCGAGCACGTGTGCGAACAAGGTAATCTCTCGACCTGAAGACAGCAGCGAACTACACAATCTGACGAGCGAGTCTCTATATACGCGTCGATCGATATGCGGATTTTCGTTCCACAGGAGTCCTGATACGTTAATGGCAATATCGTACTTCTTCTCCACAATCGGCACGGGCAGTGCAAACACTACATCCGTAGATTGAATGACCGCGGGAAGACCAAGCTCGTTGCAGTATTCGGCACTTCGTGAATCGCGAGAAATAATTATATCCGCTCGCCTGGCCGCAAAGCGCCCCAAGGCGCGCCCTGCGAAGGTTTCGAACGGGCCGATTGTTTGTGGCCCCATTGCGACCGTCACCCCGTTGGACACAGCTATCCTCGCAAGAGAATTCATCATCGCAAGTCGGCGCAGACCATAGATGTCGCTGAAGCTATCACCCCAACGCATGTCGAGGACTAGATCAAAC
>NZ_JBFUHV010000403.1:0-2092 GCF_056402215.1 Rhodococcus sp. P4_B6
GGGATCGATCTGCCGTCACCGTACGACGAGCGCGGCCAGGAGGCGCTGCTCGCGGACCTGGAGGATCCGAGTCAGCTCTCCGACGATGTGTTCACTTGGCTGATAGATATGCCCGGTGCCGCCGAAGATGGTCCGCGCGGGCTGCGCATGCACGACGCGACGCGTCCTCGGACTCGGGTGATTACACCGATTCCGTATCGCTAGATTGTCGATCGAGACTAGCCTTTTGGCATCGACACACGGTCCGCGGCACGAAGCGGGTTGGGGCTTCGAGCATCCTGAACGACCCCATTGCAATTACGGCGGCACTCGAATCAAGCTGAAATGGGCAGATATCGCGCCCCGCGACCGTTGCTTCCGGGTTCGAAGGGGCGACTACGCTCCAGAAATATGGACTATGGGCAGGTGTGGGGTGACGGTGCTTACGCACTCGTGTTTTCGCTGGTGTGGCTTTCTGCCGCGTCCTTGACAACCAAGCCGGACAGTCTTTGTTAGGTAGCCGGCTTCGAAACGCTACTGATGCGCCGGACTTTCCCGGCTGATCACCGACGCCGACTGGGTCGAGCCACACATCTAACGCAGGCCCGGGGCCCAGATCGCGCGCGAAGCTAGTCAGCTGGTTGGCGAGGCGTGCGGGATCGGACGACTTGCTCTGCAACTTCGAGTGGAATGCGTTCTTGCTCGATTCGTAGCGGACCGGAATGTTCTGAGTCGGTGATGCGGTTGTATACAACTCGTTCCGAATCGGTGAGATTCGGAAGTGGCTTACGCTGAGCGGAGATCGGGTTTCCGCGCCGATCAGTGCGTACACCGAATTGGTGGTATTCGTCGTATGTTTGTGGGCCCATGAGTATCGAATCGACCGAGCTGTGTTCGCTGCGGAGTTTGTTGAGGATTTCGTAGCCGTGGGCGTCGATGTCTCCCCAGTAGACGATACGTGGGCAATGCTGGAACCAGGTGTGGCGGGTGATTCGGTGGGTGATCGCCCATCCGCCGCCCTCGACGGCGATCCCTCTCGGGAGGGTAGGGAAGAACAGTGCGCTGTCCTTGTTTTCGGTGATAACGATGATGTCGGGTGGGTAGGCGACGGTGGCGTTGGTGTCGTCGGTGGCGAGGCTGTCGCGCATCCGGTTTCCGCGAGCACGCCAGTTCTGGTCCAAATAGGTCAGGTCGATGCGCTGGGGCCGGTCGATCAGGTCGAGGCTGTCCCGGTCGAGGAGGGCCAGGACCAGCGCGGTGTGCTTGTCGAGCCACTTTGCGTCTAGACCGGGGATCGGGACCTGCCGGGTAGTGAGGCCGGTGGCGTCGTGGTGGTGGAACCAGTCGACGGTGCGACAGAGCAGCGTGAAGTCGGTGTCGGCGAGGGCAACTGTCTGTTGAAGAAGGCGTGGCTGTAGCTCGAGGTCGAGGGTGTCGGAAAGGATTTGGCGGCGACGGCGGGCGCGGGCGATCGTGATGGACCAGTTTTCGGCGGCGAGAGCGGCGGCCGTGTCGAGGTCGGAGATGTCGAGATGTGTGGGGATGTTCAGGAGAAGCCGGCCTACACGGCGGCGCGCATAGCGGAGACTGCACGAGAGGTGGACGTGCTGAGCACCCCACTGGTCCCAGGCCTGCATGACCGGCCGGTGGGTGGTGGCGTAGTTGGTCTCGAGGTCGCCGCGGGCGGATGTGCCGATCGGGTAGGACCGTGGCCATCCTGCTGGCTCGTCGACAACCCAGGCCGCCCAGTGCTTAGCGAGCGCCTTGGTGAGGTCGGTGACGACGGCGGCAGGGTCTTTCATGATGTCGGCACCGGTGCGTCTGCGATGAATGCTGATGCCGTGGAGTAGCCCTCCGTGTCCTTGTTGATGAGGATGACCCGATCGACCTTGCGGGAGATCGCGGAGACCTTGTCGACAACCGATCCGGCAATGAGCTGGAACCCCAGGGTGATCCAGGCCTGCACGGCCCGAGAGGCGAACTGGGAGTCAGCCTTGATGAACGCCTCGTCGAGGATGATCGGGGCGAAGGTCGGGCGGGAGTTCTGTTCGTCTCCGAGCTGGTATCGCAGCGCCGCACCGACGATGAACGCCACCATCTCCTGCATCTCGCC
>NZ_JBFUHV010000404.1:0-2086 GCF_056402215.1 Rhodococcus sp. P4_B6
GCCGAGATAAGAGCCGACCACCACTGGCCCACGGATCTCCAATTCGCCCACACTGACACCATCTTTGGGCAACTCGGTGCCGTCATCGGTGACGACGCGCATCTCGTACAAGGGTGAGATTCGACCTGCGGACGTCCGCGCGCGCCATCCGTCGTCGGTATCGACCATGGCCGACGGCGTGACCATGGTCGCTCCCGGGAAGACCTCGGTCATGCCCCACCCTTGTACGAAGTCGACTCCGAGGGCACCGTAGGCGCGCATGAGCGACTCCGGAACGGCGGTGCCTCCGCCGACGATGGTCTTCAGACTCGAAAGGTCGACCGGGCTCTCGCTCGACGCGCGAGCGTTTACCACGCGCAGCAGGTCCATCCACAAGGTGGGAACACCCCCGGCCCAGTTCACGCGGTGTTCGCCGATCAGCTCGGCCACTGCCGCGGGTTGGAGGTTCGGTCCCGGCATGACCACCGTCGCACCGGTGAGTCCACAGATGAATGGCAATCCCCATCCCAGCGCGTGGAAAAGCGGAACCAGTCCTAGGACCACATCCTGCTCGCCGATCCGGAAGACATCTCGACCCGCCATGGACAGTGCATGCAGAACGATCGACCGGTGGGAGTACAGCACGCCCTTCGGATCCCCCGTCGTGCCCGAGGTGTAGCAGAGAGCCGCCGCAGCACGCTCGTCCATGTCCACGGGTGTCATCGGTTCGCTTGCCTGCTCGATCAGGTCTTCGAACCCGATCTCGTCCGGAGGCAGTTCACCGACGGATTTCCCGATGACGACGACGTGACGGAGGTGCGGCATCCGGTGCCGCAGCCCGTCGATCTGGGCGCGGAACGAAGACTCGACGATCAGCACAGTGTCCCGTGCGTGGTCGATCGTGTAGACGAGCTGATCTTCGTGCAGCCTCGGATTCGCCGTGTGCAGAACCGCGCCCATGCCCATCACCGCGTAGTAGATCTCGAGGTGCTCCTGCGTGTTCCACGCCAGACTGCCGACTCGATCCCCCGGCTTCACGCCCAAGTTCGCCAACGCTGCCGAGAGGCGCTCCGCGCGATCGAGGACTTCGCCGAACGTGGCGGAATGCGAAGGTCCGTCGGGGCAGTGTTCCGACCTCGACAACACCCGCGAGCCATGATGGATGGAACGCATCCTTCGCAGCACCATCGCAATGTTCAGATCGACATCCATCATGAGGCCGGAAACGTAGGCCGGCTCATGCGTGGTCATCGTGGGACCGACGCTGACGCCCGACGACGGTCGCGGGCCTCGATCGCCGCATCGAGCAACTGCCGATGATCCTCCGACACCGCCGACACACGCTCGGCCTGAAAACCCAGATCCAACGTCACACTCGACAGCAAATGCAGAACAGCATTGAGCGCCTTCTTCGTCCCCTGCACCGCCACCGACGGCGACACTGCCATCCGCTCGGCCAACTCCAACGCCCGCGGAAGAACCTCCCCCACCGGACACGCCTCAGTGACCAGACCCCACTCAGCCGCCACCCGGCCCACCACCGGATCACCGGTCAACAAGAACCGCTTGGCCCGCGCCATACCCACGAGAATCGGCCACATCATCGCACCGCCGTCACCCGCAACAAGACCGATCACCACATGCGGATCCGACAACCGGGCATCCTCGGCCACGATGCTGAAATCACTCATCAACGCCATCGTGAAGCCATAACCGGCCGCAGCACCGTTGACCGCAGCAATCACCGGCTGCGGCACATTCAACAGATCATCGACGATCTTCTTGGCCTCGAAGAACGTCGTCTCCCGCGTCACCGGCGTTTCCCCGGCAATCCAATCCAGATCACCACCCGCACAGAACGCACGCCCGGAACCGGTCAACACCACCGCACGCACCCGACGATCCATACCGATGTCCGCAAACACCGTCGACAACTCACGATGAAAATCGGCATCGATCGCGTTCAGCTTGTCGGCACGCAAGAACGTCACCGTCAACACACCGCTACTCGACAGATCGAACTCCATCGTCTGATACCGCTCGTACACAGCCACAACTCCTTCACCACAACGTGACACCGATAATACTGACACATACTGTCCAGAAT
>NZ_JBFUHV010000405.1:0-2073 GCF_056402215.1 Rhodococcus sp. P4_B6
GCCGAACACACAGGTCCAGTGCGAGAGCAGCCACGTCATGTCCGCGGCGATGAGATGCTCGGCGTCGTCGGGATCGAGGAACTCGACCCATTCCCGAGCGAAGTCGAGCGCAACCTCGGGGCTGGGCGCCATCTTGTGCGCACGCCCCGCACTACCTGCTGTCACAAACCCCCACGCTAGCCAACCCACATAACAGCCAAGGACTGATCAGATCCCCGTCCGGGATCAAACAATGCCCGCCACGAATCGCGCCGATACACCAGGGAGACCACCGCTGCGATAGACGACCGATCAACCCCAGCACCATTGCCGCACAACGGACAACCGTTGACGGGCACAGCCCACAACGTCTGGAACCGGCAGCAAGCGGATGCCGGCCGAGCGGGCCAGGACCGCGAGGTCGGCCCACGCTCCCAGCGGGTCGAGTTGCTTGATCTGGGCGCGGATCTCCTCGTCCTCGTCCTTGGCCAGTCGCTGCCATTTGCCGGAGAGGATGAAGAACTCGTCGAGGACGGCGATCAGCAACGGCAGTTGCGAGGGTTCGATCTTTTTCACGTGCACGTAGTGGTTGCGGGCCATCATTTCCGCGTGCAGGGCGCGCACGAGGATCGCGGAGCGGACGGCGTCGTAGACGATGGCCGCGCATCCGGGGTAGCCCTCGAGACCGTCGAGTTCGATCATCTTCGGGTCGACCCCGAGGAAGGGGATTCCGCGGCGTGAGGCCTCGGTGAGCAGGGTGCGGATGACTGAGGTCTTGCCGCCGCCGGTGGGGCCGACGATCAGGCAGTGCGGTTTGTTCGATTTGGTCGAGACATCCCAGTACAGGCTGAGGTTCGCTGCGCCGGTGGCGTAGGGCAGGTGGCGGAGGTTCTCGTCGACCAAGGCGGGGGGTGGTCTACGCGGGTGGGCAGCGGCGCCCGCAGGTACATCACCAGGTATCCCTCGGAGGGGGTGAACGTGATCTTGTAGCCGATCTCGATTCCGTCGTCGTCGCAGGCGTCGACCGTGACGGCGGGTTCTTTGAAGATGGTGCCGGCGGACAACGCGGTTTGTCGGGCCTTGTGGCGGGGCGATCGGGTGTCGGGTTCGATGGGTGTGCGGGTGATCAGGATCAGGTCGCGGTGCGCGTGGTGGCGGACGGTGTAGGTGTGCGTGCCGGTGCGGCCGGCTGCTCCTCGGACGGCGGTGGTGAATTCGTCCATCTCCTTGGGGCGGATGATCGCACCCCGCGGAAGTCCGATCTTTGCGCTGCGCAGTGCACCGATTCCGGGTGGGAACGCGACGGTCACCTTGACCGGCAGGTGCCGCGTCGTCTGCCGTAACTGCGCTTCGAGCGCCAGGCCCTGTCGGTGGCCGCGCCACCGGAGAATGTCGACCGCGATCCACGCGGCGGCGAGGACGGCGAGCGGCCAGCGATAGCTGTGGAGCGTGGTGATGAGCTGGCCGGCCTGGTCGACCGCGTCTGTGAGCGCGGTGTCGGCGAGTTGGGGTGCGTAGAACGCGAGGGCCGCGGAGGCGACCGCGACCGGGGCGAGGGTTCGGTACGCGCCGACGGCGGGCTCGGGTGCCGACTGACTGCTCGGCCGATTGCGGGCGCCGGGGGCGGGCCGAACAGTTCGATCAGGAGGTCCTTGAGCGGATCCCGCTGCGCCATCGCTTCTCCCCTTTCCTGCTCGATTGATGCCCGCGTCGGAATGCGGTCGGGTGTGATGGATGCGCACACTGGCAGATTCGGGTGATCTCACTCAACGTGATCTGTGGATAACTTCGCTCAGAGGCTGCTCACGACCTGTACGTGACACTGCGCCGATAGGGCGCGGCGTCACGGCCGGATGGTGCAGGTGCGCATGCTCACACCCACCGGATCGCGTGTGCCACCGGTGCGGCAAGGACTGCGCTCGGTCGACTTCCACAACGAATACCGACGTGGACGAGGCGGAACTTGTCAAGGGAGTTGAGTCCACCGGGTGTTAAGCGGCTGACGTTTCGGCCTCCGCAGAATCGTCGGCGGGGCGGTTGATCCAGACGGTGTCGGGCAGGTCGAGGATCTTCGGCGCTGTCGTAGTGCCGAAG
>NZ_JBFUHV010000406.1:0-2041 GCF_056402215.1 Rhodococcus sp. P4_B6
TGGCGACGGTCAGCCATACGGACGCGGATGAGCGATCAATTCGGGATATTGCTCGAGGTCTGATCGCGGAACAGCCCTCCGATGGAGTGGCCAGATTCGACGCCATCGCCGAAGCGAATCGCAAATTCCACTACGCCCTTTACGGATTCGACGATGAAGTAGTACTCGACCCAATCCAGAGCGGGCTTCGTGGATACTGGGAGCGTTACTCGAGGTACCGACGCGTGTATTGGAACGTCGACGACCATCTCATGCATTCGAATGAGGGTCATCAGCGAATTCTCGACGCGTGGTCAGCGCGCGACGCCGATCGGGCAGAGCGCGAGCTGGCGCGGCATATTTTGGGCGCGGTGCGATCCCTCGTGTACGAACTGGACGAGCATCGCGCGTCGTCGTTCTCTCCCACTCTCCATGAACTCGCGAAGCGCTACGACTTCGATCTGTTCTGACCCTCCCTTGACGCGGAGGAGCAGAGGGCATGAGGGCACACCCGCAAGTTTCTGATATATCATGACGGCATGAGTTGTGCGAATGTCCGATCCTTCACCATCTCGACGAAGGCGGCGGGCGATCCTGCGTTCGCCCTGCTCGGGACGCTGTGGATTCGATGATGCAAACGTCCGGCAAAAGTTCTCGCGGCCGCGGCGACAGTAGACGAAATCCGAAGCTCGGGGCGACGGTACGGGACCGAATCGCGGAAGTCCTGCGTGACGAGATCATCAGCGGAAAACTATCCAAGGGAATGCGGATCGATCTGGATGAGACCGCTGCTGAACTGGGAACCAGCCGCACTCCGGTTCGCGAGGCCTGCTTGGTGCTCGTACACGAAGGTCTGGTGGAGGTAGCACCGAGGACTGGGGTATCAGTAGTCGGCCTGACTCCACGCGATGTCGAAGACAACTTCGCTCTCATGGCGGTCCTGTCCGGTACCGCTGCAGCATGGGCTTCTGAACGTGGAACACCCGAACAGCACAAGGAAATCCGTCTCCTGTCGGATGAGGTTCGTGCTGCAGCAGATGCGGGCGGTGATATACGGACAGCGAATTTCTTGTTTCATCGAGCAATCAATAGGGCGAGTAATTCAGCGAGATTGCTGATACTGCTTCGGCAGACTGGACGACTTATCCCCACGTCCTACTTCGATATGATCCCTGAACAGGCGAGCTGCGCGCTGCGCGAGCACGACGATATCGTCGCGGCGGTTATCGCCGGCGATCCAGAGAAGGCACGCCGCTTGTCAGAAGAACATCTCGTTCGAGCGGGACGAGCCTTCGTTTTACGTATGTTCGGCGAGCGGGAGTCATCGGCCGTCGAGAAGTCCGGGTAATGTCCCAGCGGCCTAGTGGGACCTGTCGGACTGTCAGCCGACTGGGCCGCCGACTCGGTGGGGGTATGCGCTCACTAGAACGAGTACCTCCTCTTGGGAACAGTTCGATTCAGGGATGACCTGCCACAATCGCTCGATGAACCGGTGCATTGTCATTCCGAAGTGCACGAGGACTTCCTCCTCGGTGGCGCCCCCGAATGGTGCCCATTTGCTGGCAAATTCGATGAGGCGCTCCGCCTCGGTGTCGGGATGATTGCGTTTACGGTTGGCTTCGATCGAAGCGGCGCGACGCATTTGGCGCCACTTGCGGTACTCACGAGAGTTCATGGGAATTCACATCCAAATAGTCGGGACAGCCGAAGCCTTGGAAGTTTGGGGACCCTCGCCGCACGAGGGAAATGCGCAGAGTGCCAGTCGCTCTCGACCGACACACTGCTCATGCCACGCCGCACCAGCTCCGTGAGACCGCCGGGTGCATCATCGACCAAACTGCACAGTCAGCACTCGATGTCGCGGAGAAGATATGCGAGCACAATGTTTTCGAACTCGGCTTTGCGCTCGATCATCGCCCAATGGCCGCAGTTGTGGAAGACGTGCAGTTCGCAGTTCGGGATCAGGCGCATCGGCATGAGGGAACTGTCGAGTGGGGTGACTCGGTCGTCACGTCCGAAGGTGATCAGAGTGGGCGCCTCGATCTTCGTGAGGGTCTCGACC
>NZ_JBFUHV010000407.1:0-2040 GCF_056402215.1 Rhodococcus sp. P4_B6
GCGTCGGCGTCTTGACGCATGTAGATCAGCGCAAGGTCGGTACCGTACGAGTGGGAGAACACATTCCACTTCTCGAGGCCGAGTGCCTTGCGTAAATCAATCAGGTCATAGGTGCTCTCGGTCGAATTGAACGCCGAGAGGTCAACGGTGGGAGCGAGGCGGTCGTGGCACTCCTGCACCGCTTCTACGTACGCATCCCGTGTGGACTCAGCGTTCCACGCCATTCCGATCCTGTTGGCGAAGAACTCGAAAATCTCCGGGCAGGGCAACGGCGAGCTGGACGTGATGTTGCCGCGCTGTCCCATCAGGATCAGATCGCGATCACGGTTCAGCGGCACGTCCGGGTTGACCGGGGGATCGGTGACTGCATCCTGACCGGGCCCGCCCATGAGAAAGACGATCGGAGCCTTGGCCGGCGGCTGCGTTTCCGACGGAACGATCGCCACTGCCAAGCGCAAGGATCCGCTGTCTTCTCTGGTGCGGTTCACCGGTACCAATAGTTCGCCGCAGCGAGCATTCTCCAGCAGTGGGACCGGATTTGGCGTCTGCGCGCACGGACCTTCGACAAACTCCGCCGGCGGATGAGCCACAGCCGTCGGTGGCGAACCGGACGGATCGGAATTGCTGCCACACGCTGAGCTGACGAGAATCGAGACAAACGCAATCGCCGTTATTTGGTTCACAAACCGCATGTCAACCACCCTGAATGGCGACCGCCCGAACCTTGTGTTCGGGCTCGGTCCGAGTATCTACTCGGATAAATCCTGGCACACCCATAGCATTGGGAGCGCCGTTACCGGCGAAGCAGCCACACCGGCCGCTGAAATCGGCCTCGATACCTCGGTGAGGACCGCCGTCGCCTTGGTGAGGGCGTCGAGTTTGCTGTCGGCGTGGGTGTGGCCGTTGTCGTGGCAGACTCGCATTCGCAGACCCTGCGATTCGATATCCATTGGTTCACCCGATATCGACCAGTCGGAAAGCCTTGCCTGTCTTTACCTTTCAACGATGCGTCCGGGCGGGCACGCTCTGGTCGTCACGAATGCGCTCGAGACCATGCAGACCGAGCGTACCGACCGCCTGGGCGGCTACTTGATGCGTGATCCCCGGACGCGTTCGGCGTTGCGCGGCGGGAAGGGTTCGCCATCGTTGTATTCGCGTTCGAGAACGGAGAGGTAGCGGGCGAGGGCTTCGTCGACGAGGTCGGACCAACTGTCGGGGGCGCCGGCGATATGGCCGATCGCGGCGACAGCATTCTTGCCGCCTTCGACCTTGGCGCGGTTGATATAGATGGATTCCAGCGTCTTGTCCGCGGGTACCCGTTTGGTGGTCGTTTCCTCGTCGGGGGCCACCGGCCCCTGCTGGGTTTCGCCGTTGGTGGCCGCTTCTCGTGCGACGTCCACGCCCTGCTCGACGAGGTTCGGCAGCCGCCGCTTGCGTTCGGCGGGGCTGTTGGCGAGTCCGGACTCACGGGTCACGTTGATCAGGAGATCCTTTCGACGAGTTCTCGAGCACGTCCCGACCTGATGGGCGCCTGCGCGAGGCTGGGGACGTCGGTCGAGGGGGTTGCTGGCGAGTCCGGGCTTACGTGTCGCGCTCATCAGGGCATCCTTTCGACGAGTTCTCGGGCGGCGTCGCGGTAGGCGCGTGCCGCCGACGACGACGGTGCCCACCTGACGACGGGTTCTTCGGCGCTGTAACTTTCGCTGACACGGACCGACTTCGGGATGATGGTGCGCATCGTCTGCTCGGGGTAGGTCTCGCGGAGCGCGGCGAGGACCTGCTGGTCGATGATCTGGCCGAGTTCGACGCGGCCGCACAGAATGTGATTGAGCCGTGCGGTGGGGTTGAGCAACTCGACCTGCTCGCTGATGTAGTTCTCGATCCGCATGAGCGCTTCGAGTTCCATCGCTCCCGTCATGACAGCGGCGAGCACGTCGGTGCAGGCGACGAGTGCGCTGATGGTCAGGTGGTCGAAGTCTCCGGGGCAGTCGAGGAGGTTGAAGTCGACATCGGGGGCGCCGGCGAGGGCCTTGCGCAGGA
>NZ_JBFUHV010000408.1:0-2034 GCF_056402215.1 Rhodococcus sp. P4_B6
CCGGTCGGCACTGTTCGCGTAGGCCTCGATCGGCTCGTACCTCGTTGCCAGCGCGACATCCAACGGCCATCCGACGCGCGACAGCACGGCATCTTTCGCGGCCTGAACGGCAAGTGGAGACGCCGAAGCAATTCGATCGGCCCAGGAGCGAGCCGTCTCCGCCAACTTCTCGAACGGGACGACCTCGTTGACGAGCCCGTACCGCTCGGCCTGCTGTGCGTCGATTCGGTCGCCGGTCAGGATCAACGACATCGCGATGTGGTGCGGTAGCTGCCGAATGGCTCGGTGCATGATGCCCGCTTCGCCGATGATCCCGACTTTGGTCTCGGGAATCCCGAACTGCGCGGTGTCCGCGGCCACGATGATGTCCGCACACATGGCGAGTTCGAAACCACCACCGATCGCATATCCCTGAACCGCCGCCACCAGGGGCTTGCGGAGCGTGAGCAACGGCCCGCCCACCCCCGTGAGGCCGCCGCCCAGCGCCATCCGGCGCCCGGCGCCCTCGGTGCCGCCGCTGACGTTGGCTCCGGCACAGAATGCCTTCTCCCCGGTGGCACCGAGTACGGCTACCCAGATGTCCGGATTCGAGTTGATCTCGGTCCATGCCTCGAACAGCGCCTGATCCATCTCGGGGTCTATCGAGTTCAGTGCTGTGGGTCGATCGAGTGTCACGCTGGCGACGTGGCCGTCCAGTTCGAACTGAATTCCGCTACTCACGGTATGTCCCTTCTCGATTCTTCGGTCGCGGCCACCGGCTCGCGATATGCCGCTACTGCTGCCCCGAGCCCGACCTCGGCGACGAATGCGCGCACCTCGGCGACGGCGGGCGACAGGTGGAGCAGGGCATCCATCTCGGCGCCGCCCTGGGCCGCGGTTCGAACGCCCATCGACTCCATCGACCTGTTGATGGAGAGCTTCTTGATCCGGAGGATGTCAGCCGGAGTGCGGGCTATCCGGCCTGACAGCGTTTCGACAGCCTCGATCAGATCCTCCTCCGCCACCGCGTGGTTGGCCCATCCCCATTCGACAGCCGTGGTTCCGTCGATCGCGTTGCCGGGAACGAAGGCCAGTTCCTTCGCGCGTTTCGGCCCGACGAGTGGAGCCCACAGCGGAGCGACGTATCCGCCACCGAGCGGAATGGCGGGCTCGCCGATCTTCGCGTCTCGTGCGACGAGGGTGATGTCCGCGAACACACACATCTGCGTTGCACCCGCGATGCAGTATCCGTGTACCGCTGCGATGACGGGCTTCGGGTGATCCCAGATCGCAAGGAATCGGTTCACGTTGCGAGCCAATCGGTCACGATCTGCAACCGGATCGGGATCGGCGACCACCTTGCCGACCTGGCCGATGTCGTAACCGGCAGAGAAGCCCTTTCCCGCCCCCCGAATTCCGATGACTTTGCCGCCCGTCGTCGCCAGCCGGTTCAACGCATCGCTGAACTCGTCCAAAAGCTCGTTGGACAGAGCGTTCGCCTTGCCGGGACGATCGAGCACGATCCAGCTGATCGACCCTTTGTGCTCGATGCGCAGGTTCTCGTACCGAACCTGGTTCGCCGATTCCGCCACGGCGGTCATGCTCGGCCGATCGGGATCTGCTTCTTCACATGGAAGTCGACAACGCCGGAGGACCGCAGTTCCCGGCGCGAGAATCGCCATCCGTGTTGGTCGTCGCGGACGAACTCGTCGTGGTACTGCCCGAAGAAGTAGCCGTCGGCCTTGCCCTCCTTGGTGTAGCGATGCCATGCGTACAGTACGGAGCGGACGCTCGCCGAGTTCATGTCGTCCGCGAATGTCACGGCGACATTGGACACGTGATGACTGGTCGCGGTGAAGAACGTCCCGATGCCGTCGAGCGTCTCGCGGTAGGCCCGGCGACCTTCGGCCCCGAAACCGGGGCCGTAGGCGACGTAACAGTCCTCGGTGAACAGCGCGGCGAGTTCGTCGGGCAGATTCATGTCCAGGTAGTAGGCATAGTCGTAGATCACTCGCTCGATCTTGGCCGTCTCTACCAGTTCGGCCAGATCTCGAG
>NZ_JBFUHV010000409.1:0-2024 GCF_056402215.1 Rhodococcus sp. P4_B6
GTGCTCCACCTCATGTCCTACTCCGCCGGCACCGACCCCCTCGCCGTCGGAGAGGCGAGCTTCGACATCACGGCCAAGCGCGCCCCCCACTTCGGTTTCGGGGGAGGGCGACATCACTGCCTCGGGCACTTCGTCGCCCGCCTCGACATCCGCGAAGCGCTGCAAGCCCTTTCGCAGCGCGTCACCCAGCCGCGATTCTCCGCCCCGCCCAGCCATCGGCCACCGACCGGGAACACCGGCCCGATCGAGCTCCCCGTGAGATTCGTTCCAGCACGCCCGAACTGACGGCAATGGTGACCGGCACGCCGTCTCGCCGGGCGGAGGGCGCGGTCGTCCCCGGCGAGAGGGTGGGGGCGGGAAACCCACCCGCTGATACTTTTAACATAAAACCTCTTGTGTTAGCGGTATCACGGCAGTAGCGTTCTCGCTCATCGATCGGAGTGCGCGTCGTCACACCCCGGTCAAGTCACCCTCACCGAAGGAGCTCACATGACCGAGCAGGAATCCACCGTCGACAGAACCGGATCACACCGAAAGCACCCGGCGTGCATCGCCACAGCGTCGAAGGCGGCCTGACATGACGAACCCCTCCACCCCCACACCAGGCGGCGACCCCACCACGGAGGCGCATCTCGAAACGGGACGTTTGGGCAGGGCCTCACTCGTCTCGTTGTCCCTGGCCTCCTTCTTCCCAGCAGTCGGCATCGCCTTGGTGCCCCTGCTCGTGTTCAGCACCGCCGGCACCAACGCATGGCAGGCGTCACTTCTCTCCACGATCGCCGTCGTCTGCGTCGGGCGAGCAGTCACCGCCTTCGCCCGGCGATACGTCGCCACCGGATCGCTCTACTCCTACATCGGAGAGGTGTTCGGCCCCTGGGCCCGATACCTGACCGCGGCCGCTCTACTCGCCGGGTTCATCGCCGCGATCGGAGCACTCGCCGCCGTCGTCGGGATCTTCGCCGGTAGCTTCTTGCTCTCCCACGGGGTCGATAGCGCCCTGTCCTTCGGGCCGCAACTGGCAATCTTCCTCATCGCTCTCGCGCTCGCCGCCGCGATCGCCTACCGAGGCCTCGACACCTCGGTGTGGATCGCAGTGACCCTCGCCGTGCTGTCGTTCCCCCTCGTCCTGGTCATCACCATCGCCAGCGCCGCCAAGACTGGACTCGATCTCGCGGACCAGTTCAGCCTCAGCGAGTTCAGCCTCAGCGGAACGCTCCAGGGCATGGCAGTCGGTGCGGCCTTCCTGGTCGGCTTCGAATCCTGCACCGCACTCGCCGCGGAGACTCGCAATCCTCGCCGCAACGTTCCTCTCGCGGTCATGTCCGTCCCAGTCCTCCTCGGCGGCCTCTTTCCCCTGGTCACCATTCTCCAGGTCCCGGGACTGCAGGCCGCATCCGCCGAACTGGAGGCCGGAATGTCGGCACCCGCGGCGCTGGCGCTGCATGCCGGACTCGGCTCCGGCGTCGCCACCGCCAGCGATCTGGTCCTCGCGGTCGCCACCTTCGCCGCACTCATCGGCTTCATCAACTACGGTGCGCGATTCGCCATGACCCTCGCCGGCGACGGAATCCTGCCCGCTCCGCTGGGCAAGATCCATCCTCGCCACCACAGCCCCTTCGTCAGCATCGCGGTCATGTCCATCGCCGGATTCGTCCTCGTCGCCGCCCTCGTCTTCACCGCGGGAGATGTGGTGTCGGCGTACTACACGGTCGCACCACTGGTCGTGTACCTGTGGGTGCTTCCGTACGTCCTGATCACCATCGGCGCCATCGTGCTCACCGTCCGCGCGCACGAGTACCGGCCTTTCCTGATCGGTACGTCCGTCTTCGGAGCCGTGGCGACCGCGTGGATGTACATCAACGGGGTGATCAATCCACCGCCCTCGCCGGCGAACGCCATGTCTTGGGTCGTGCTGATCGTCCTCGTCGTCCTCCTCGCCGTCTTCGCGATCACCAAGCGCAGAGCACCGAGCGCCGCGGTAGAAGTCGCACCGCAACCCGCTGCGGTCGAAGAAGTCTGACGAG
>NZ_JBFUHV010000410.1:0-2013 GCF_056402215.1 Rhodococcus sp. P4_B6
GGGTACCTACGGGTACCTACGGGTCGCCGCGGGTCACGGCCGAGTTGCGGGCGCGTGGTGAGGTGGTGAACGCCAAGACCGTGGCCAAGATCATGGCCTCGCTCGGTGTGGAGGGCATCAGCCCGCGCACGTTCAAGGTCAAGACCACGGTGGTCGATCCGCAGGCGTCGTTCCCGCCGGATCTGATCGAGCGGCACTTCGATCGGGGCCGGCTCGATGCGGTCTGGTTTACCGACATCACCTAATGGGTGAGTCGGACCAAACGATCCGACACGCACAAGGCGACTGGCGGGAGGTCCCTGAGATATTACCGATCCGGGCGCAGTCTGAGCAGTGAGCCGCTGGGAGGTGATCACTGCTGTGAGGGCATCCGACTGTGTGAGAGGTCTCAAGGTAGACGGTGACCCTGCCAGTCGCTGGGGGCACGTGATCGGCTTGTGAGATGCCGCGCCAAAGAGCGCTTTCCATTAGGTCGCCGCACAACCCCCGGAGCTCACAACAGAATACGCCGCTGGACAGGAGGTCGCACATGAGCATCAACTGCGGGATCGATTGGGCCGAAGTGCATCACGATGTCGCCCTGGTCGACGAGAACGGCACCGTCATCGCCCGGAAACGCATCGACACCGGCACAGCGGGATTGACCGCACTGCTGGAGGTAATCGCCGAGAGCGGAGGCGCACCGGGCACCACCCCTATCGCGATCGAGACCGACAAGAATCTGCTCGTCGTGGCGCTGATGGAAGCAGGATTCACCGTCTACCCGATCAACCCCCGTGCGGTGGCCCGCTACCGCGAACGCCACGGACAGGCCGGCGGCAAGTCCGATCCGGGTGACGCCGCGATCCTGGCGAACATTCTGCGCACCGACCGAGCGATGCACCGTCCGATGCCGGCGATCAGCGAACACGGCCGGGCGATCAAGGCCCTCGCACGTCAGCACCAGGAGGCGATCTGGGCGCTGCATCAGACCATCAGCCGACTACGCTCTGTGTTGCTGGAGTTTTATCCTGCTGCACTGCAAGCATTTCCGAATTTGAAGCACCGCGCCGCGGTCGCGACGCTCTCCGCGGCGCCCACCCCGGCATCGGGTCGCGCCCTGACCCGCCGCAAAGTTGTGACGGTGCTGCAACGCTGTGGCCGGCGCAACGACCCGAACCTGGTCGAGCGGATCCTGCAGGAGCTGAAGACGCCCGCGCTCGGGCAGCCGCCGCAGGTCGAGGAGGCACTCGGTCACGCGGTCACCGGTCTGCTCGCCGTCATCGCCTCGATGCAGCAGTCCGTGGACAGCCTCGAGGACGCGCTGGGTCGCGAATTCGACAGCCACCCCCTCGCGCCGATCCTGCGGTCGGCTCCGGGACTTGGTCCGATTCTCGCCGCCCGGGTCCTGGCCGAGATCGGCGACGATCCTGAACGGTTCGCGACGGCAAACGGGTTGCGCGCGTTCGCCGGTACCGCGCCGATCACCCGAGCCTCGGGCCGATCGCACTACGTCAAGGCGCGCAAGGTCCGCAACAAGCGACTCGGGGACGCCTGCCACTGGTGGGCGTTCGTCACCCTCACCAAATCAGCGGGTGCACGTGCCCACTACGACAAGCGACGAGCCGCCGGCGACCATCACAACGCCGCGCTGCGCAACCTCGCCAACAAGCTCCTCGGGCGCATGTGGTGGTGCCTGCAACACAACGAACCCTGGGACGACCACGCCGCCTGGCCCGACCTCAATTCTGGGCCGAAGCCGGCGGCTGCTTGACACCTGACCCGCGTGGGATGTCTACCTCACGTGCGGTGAGGGGGACATGTTCTTGTGTGCGATCCGGGACGGTCATTCACGGAAGGTGTTGGGATACAGCATTGCTAATCACATCAGCGCCGAGATGGTCACCACCGCCATCGATCGAGCCGTGGCCACGCGCGGTGGGCGGTGTCGCGAGACGATCCTGCATTCGGACCGGGGTGGGGAATACACTGCCCACCTGACCGCGGCGTCGTGTGTGCAGCACGGGTTGCGTC
>NZ_JBFUHV010000411.1:0-1960 GCF_056402215.1 Rhodococcus sp. P4_B6
GGAGGAACACGGTGGCCGTACCACGCACGGGGTGTTCGCCCGCGTCGCCCAGCGTGTGCTGGCGATGGCCGCCGGCATCTGGCACAACTGGAACATCGGCGCCACTGCCAAGCGATCATTGATCGCCTACGACCACTGATCCGTTCAAGGAATCAATCATCTAGATCCAGCCCTTCAGTAGCGTCGCTGTGCCGGGGCGTTGCGGCTCGGAGCCAAGCGGCGCCCCATTTCAGCGAGGACCTGTTCGGTGGCGGAGTCAAGACGTCCCTTTTTGAGGAGGCCTTGGCGGTGCAGGTCGTTACGATGTAGGCAATCTAGCCGATGGTGATTTCGAAATTGGTCGGCGTGCAGGGTCCGCGACGACATGGTCCACGACCGTGTCGAATTCTCTGAATACCAATCTGAAATGTACTCAGAGGGGTGCGACAGCCAGCGCCGTCTGCATCAGGTTGTGTCCGAGGCTGTTCCGCTTCGTCACGAGGTACTGAGTGTTGTGGTCGTTCGGTGCGGATTCAAGGGGTGTTGTGCCGGCGATCGTGATGCCGGCCGCGGTGAGGCCCGTGGCCTTGGCGGGGTTGTTGCTGAGCAGGTTGATGCGATCGATCCGGAGGTCGCGGAGGATTGCTGCGGCGTCGGTGTAGTCGCGGGCGTCGACGGGCAATTGGAGTTGGTAGGCGGCGATATTCGCGGCGAGTCCGATGCCGCGGCCTTCGTGCCCGCGGAGGTACAGCAGGACGCCGCATCAGGCGTCGGCGATGCGTTCGAGTGCGGCGGAGCGTTGTGCGCCGCAGTCGCAGCGCCGTGAGCCGAGGACGTCGCCGGTGAGGTATTCGCTGTGGACGCGGGTGAGGGCGGTGGTGCCGGCCGGTTCGCCGAACACCATGGCCAGGTGCTCGATTCCGCTGGTGGAGCGGTAGACGATGGCGGTGAAGGTGCCGTGGTCGGTGGGGATTTCGGCGTCGGCGCAGCGTTCGATGGTCGCGGTGCGGCGCCGGTAGTTCACCACTTCCTCGATGGTGACGACGGGCAGGTTCTGGCTTGCGGCGAAGGAGTGCACGTTTTCGCCGCGGAGCATGTCGCGCTTGTCTGCGGTGGTGACCGCGCAGATCAGCCCGACGGGGGACAGACCGGCGAGGGTGCACAGGTCGACGGCTGCTTCGGTGTGGCCGGGCCGAGTGAGGACTCCGCCGTCGCGGGCGCGCAGCGGGAGGACGTGGCCGGGCCTGGTGAGGTCGGTGTCGACGGTCTCGCGGTCGGCGAGCAGGCGGATAGTACGGGCCCGGTCGGCGGCGCTGATGCCGGTGGAGGTGCCTGTGGCGGCGTCGACGCTGACGGTGAACGCGGTGCCCAGCGGGTTGTCGGGATCCCCGACCATCAGGGGGAGACCGAGAGCGCGCGTTCGTTCGGCGGGCATCGCGACGCAGAAGAAGCCGGACGTGTGCCGCAGGAAGTAGGCGGCGTCTTGGGTGGTGACGAACTGTGCGGCCATCACGAGATCGGCTTCGTTCTGACGGTTTTCGTCGTCGAGGACGAGGATCGGCTTCCCGGCGCGCAGCTGCTCGAGGCACTGTTCGACGGTGTTCATGCCGGGCTCGCGGGGGTGAGCTGATGGAACGTGGACGTGTAGAACAGCAGCGGGTCGGGGGTGTCGGTGGCGCCGAGTTCGACGACACGGGCGACGACGAGGTCGTGGTCGCCGACAGCTTGGACGAGGTCGATGTGGCAGTCGACCCAGGCGTGCGCGCCGGTGAGGCGGGGAGAACCGGTGGTGGCGGGGGTCCAGTCGATTCCGTGGAATTTGTCGGTGCCGCTGCGGGCGAAGGCGCGGCCGAGTTCGTGTTGGTCGGCGGCGAGGATGTTGGCGCAGAAGCGGCCGGAGGCGGCGACCTTGGGGAAGGTGGTGGAATGCCGGCCGACGAAGAAGGCGACGAGGGCGGGGTCGAGGGAGACGGAGCTGAAG
>NZ_JBFUHV010000412.1:0-1954 GCF_056402215.1 Rhodococcus sp. P4_B6
TCTTCCGGCTCTCGACCTCCTCCGGACGGGCGTTGATGGTCACGTCCTCGGTGATGAATCCGGTTCTTCCGGCTCTCGACCTCCTCCGGACGGGCGTTGATGGTCACGTCCTCGGTGATGAATCCGGTGCGCTGCTTCCGTGCTCGGGCACGAGGCTTACGTAGCGCCCGACCGGTGCGCAAGCACGCGACGAGCTCCCGTTCCAAGCCACCACGCCCTTCGATGTAGAGCGATTGGTAGATCGCCTCAGGTGAAATGCGCATCGACGGGTCATCCGGATAGTCGATCGGCAGGCGATTGGAAATCTGCTCCGGACTCCATGCCGTCGCCCACCGACGATCACCGCGCCGAGGCTTGTTGCGGCCGATCCATGCCGCATCTGGGCCTGCCACCACGGTCCCATCGTCGTCACGAATCACACCGGACAGTTTGTCCTGCACATACTCTCGTAACCGGTCGTGTTCTGCGAGCTTCGCCGGTTTTGGGCGCCGGGCGGCGAGGTCAGCCTTCCACTGCGCGGTCGACGCCCGGTATGTGAGCTTCCCATTACGGGTGGCGGCGTTCCGCCGCAACTCTCGGGAGATCGTCGACGGGGACCGTCCGATGTGAACGGCGACGTCGCGCATACTCATACCCTTAGCCCGTAGCAGCGCGATATCCTCGCGCTCGGCGAACGACAGGTATCTCCCCGAGACCGGGGTCAACTCGATCGGTGGCATCCCACCAGCCTGGCGGAACCACCGTGTCCCTACCGGCCCCGACACGCCGCACGCGGTCGCTGCGTCGTCGCTCGTGAGGCCTTCGGCGATCCGCGCCCAGAATGCCCGCTCGAGATCTCGGCGCACCGGAGGCCGTCCCGGTGACCGCATCACCGCACGCCCCGTCAACGCTGCCGCCCACCCGGGTGGTCGTCCCATTCCCACACCTCCATGATCGAGGTGTTGCTTCCACCGGTTGAGCCTGGTCAGTATACGTCTCTGGCCTTCACCAAGGCATTGGTCGAATCCGGGATCGCCGGATCCATCGGAAGTGTCGGGGACGCCCTCGACAACGCGCTGATGGAATCAACGATCGGCCTCTACAAAACCGAGCTGATCGACCGTGACGCGTCGTGGAGCGGTCGGGCCGAGGTGGAGCGGGAAACCGCCGAGTGGGTTCGCTGGTTCAATGCGGACCGGTTGCACTCGGCGATCGACTATCTCTCGCCGACCTGGTACGAGACCCGCTATCGTGAACAGCGTCCCCCGGCTACCTCAACCCCCGAGGTGGCCTGAACGAAGTCTCCACTCGATCCAGGGCGATTCAGCACCAACCCCACCCGGCGCGAGGCAGGATGGACCGGGAGGTTGGTCGCATGCCGACGCGGTCTCGGCGGCTACCACCGACCGCGATCATGAGGGTGGTCGAATGAACGACACGGCGTCTGTCGTGGGCCGACGGGTACTGGGGCTGGCGTTCTTCCTCGTTCTCGCGCTGTTCCTGGCAGTCTCCTTCGCACTGTTCGACAAGTCGTTCACCACGGTCGTCGAGATCGACCTCGTCACCGACAGCACCGGAAGCGCATTGGCACCCGACGCGGACATCAACTACCCGGTCCTGAAGGACGCGGGTTTGCTGCTCACGTTCTCACTGGCTGTGAGAGGGGTGGCTGCTTTAGGCACGGTTGATTGGGCGGCCCGGTAGTTGGTGTGTCCGAGTGCGGCAATGTTGGCGGCGGCGTTATGGTCGGCGTGACCGGTCCATCCGCAGCCGCGGCACCGGAAGAGTGCTTGACTGTGCCTGTTCGCGGTGTCGCAGTGCCCGCAGAGGTGGCAAGTCTTGCTGGTATTGCGAGGGTTGATCACCTGCACCGGCACTCCTGCGGCGTGCGCCTTATAGGTGATCTGGTCGCGCAGTTGCGCGTATGCCCAGGAGTGCAATTGTTGCCGTTGTCTGCGTGCGAGCCGTACCCGGT
>NZ_JBFUHV010000413.1:0-1944 GCF_056402215.1 Rhodococcus sp. P4_B6
GGCCTCCCCGGCACCTCTCCGGCACTCCCCCGCACAGGGTCGTCGGCGACCCCACATCACAAACCGGGGACATGTCATCACACCAGGTCACAGCACCATCACACCCCCACACAGCACACGGCCCGTACCCCGGAAACCGGGTGCGGGCCGCGCTGCGAGATGAGGCAGCCTAGGCCTCGGGATCCAGCCAGGACCGATCCTCACGGCCCTCCACATAGACCCCCACCGGGCGGACCATCGAGCACCTCGAGCAGCAACTCACGTACCGCCGCAGAGGCACCGGCAAGCATCTCGTCCCAATGCTCGCACCAGTCCTCCCAGTCCCAGCCCGCACCGGCATCGACCGGCGCAACGTCCACGAACACCCAGGCATCGGTCGGGCCGTCCGGATCACGGACCACTACGGCCTCCACCAGCGCCGTCACCGCTGGGCCCCTCCCGAGTGAGCGTGTAGCCGAGCGACTCCGCCAGCAGGTGCAGCAGAACATCCGCCGACGGCAGCGGCAGCCGGTCCATCCGGTCCCGGAGCGCGTTGCACTCGGCCTGGTCCTCGCACATGCACTCGCTGTTGCGGGCACCGTCCTCGAGGCCCGAGTCGAGGCCGCAGCCGTCCACCGTCACCGGGTCCAGCACCCACCGATCGATGCCGTCCCAGTCGCGCATCAGGTACACCCAGATCGATTCCTCGATGTAGTGGGTGCCGCGCGCGAGGGCGCGCTCGCCCTGCGACAGGTAGACCACCTCGGCAGGGGTCGGGACGTTGATGTTCGTCGTGGTTGTGGTTGTCATCGTGGAGTGTCCTTCCTAGGTCAGTGGTTCACGGTCGGCGCGAACACCGCACCGGACAGCAGGGCGTCCCTCTGGGCGTCAGACAGACCCACCGTGGCTCCGTTGCCGTCGTGGGCCGCCGAACGCCACAACGCCGCAGAACGGCTGCCAGATCGCCCCGTGGGCCCGTGCAATCGCCGTCGCCATCAGATTCACCTCGGGGCGGCCGTCCACACCGATCCGGACGGCGTGCATGGTCGCGGCACTCATGCCTGCACCCCGCGCACAATGTAGTCGTCGAGTTCGAGGCCGTGGCGGCGGAACCCACCCGATCCTGCGGCCCACCGCCCGCGACACACCCACACCCCATCGACGGGCACGTCTGATCGCGACCGTGGTCAGACGTGCCCTTTGATGGCGGCCCGCGCATACTGCCGGCCGCCATCGCGGACACACCACTCCGGGGATGTCATCCACGTGAATGACACTGAAGGGCAGCATCTTCGCACCCTGGTATGTATGCACAATGACGACACGACCCGGTTGGCATCCGGACCCCGAAGAACCGCAGCAACTCCGCTGGTGGGACGGCCAACAATGGACCTCCGAAATCCACAGAGTTGCCGCTCCACAGCAACCGCCGACACCACCTGCACCGCCGACTCCCATCGATCCGACGACGAGGCGGAGAAACAACTTGACCGCTGTCGGCGTGATTGCAGTCCTGATCGCCGGTTATATGGGTGTCTCAGCTCTGCAGAACCGCTCCGACGACGAGACCACCGCCGCGGCGCCTACAACCACGTCCGAGGCGCCTACGCCTGTGATTGCAGCGCAGCCATCGACCAGATTGACCACCGCACCGGCGACCACCACCCCGTACGTCGTCCCCGAGTACTGGATGCGCACGAATGGCCCCCGCTACATCACGGTCATCGTCCCCACCCGTTACCCCCGCGACGACATGATCAAGGTCATGCAAGACGTCGTCGACCTGCACGCAAGCGAAAGCGGTGGGTGGCACGTCAACATCGACTGCGGTACATCTGCCGACGCGACCGGAGGCACTCGGTTGGGTACGTCCTCATTCGCACTCGACAACCTAGGCCTTGCACAGACCGGACTTCGCAACAAGTTCCAAGCTGCGACCATCCTCAACGATGGTGCGACCTGCCC
>NZ_JBFUHV010000414.1:0-1943 GCF_056402215.1 Rhodococcus sp. P4_B6
CAACGCAGACACGGCCACCCCCTCCGTCGATGTTCAGGAAGGGTTGGTCACCGCCATCCGGCGCTTTGTTCGAGAGAATGCGCACGACCCGAACCTCACAGGAGCCGTGGCAGCGGCGCGCCTCGGCTGGTCGCTCCGGCACGTTCAGGCCCAGTTGCAGCGGATTGGGACAACACCGTCGGATCTCATCCGAGAGGAGCGTCTGGCGTTGGCGCGGTTGCGTCTGCAGGACCGTGGCTGGAGCCACCAGAGCGTGACTCAGGTGGCATACTCCTCAGGATTCGGCGACCTCAGCACCTTCAGTAATGCGTACCGGCGGGCCTTCGGTGAGCGCCCTTCCGACACACGTTCTGCGGCATCCGCAAACGACTGAATCAGCGGCCCGCGGGCCTGCTCGACGACCGGGTCTGCGCGTGTCTGCTGCGCGCGATGCAAGCGAAGTGCGCTGCCTCCCAAGAGATAACGCCAATGTGGACCTAGCGTAGATGGCATGAATAGTGCAACCACCTTAGAAGTGCGACCGGCGCCCGACACCCTCTTCTCTGTCGCCGGGCGGACCGCCGTCGTGACCGGTGGCTCACGAGGGATCGGCGCCACGATCGCCCGCGGCCTGGTACTGGGTGGTGCCCACGTTGTCATCACCAGCCGAAAGGAAGAACAGTGCCGCGCGACGGCCGAAGCCATCAATGCCGAGGCAGACGCTGCGGGATCGGCAGGACGCTGCACCCCCGTCGCCAGTGACCTGTCGTTGGCCGAAGGGGTGACCGGTCTGGTCGAATGGCTTGGCGAGCACCTGACAAGCATCGACGTCCTGGTGAACAATGCCGGGGCCACCTGGGGTGCGCCACTTGAAGAGTTTCCCCTCATCGGTTGGACGAAGGTGCTCAACACCAACCTTGTCGCTCCGTTCTACCTCATCACGGGAACGCTTCCGCTTCTTCGCAATGCGGCACGCCCCGACCGGCCCGCTCGTGTCATCAACATCGGCAGCGTGGATGCCTTGGCTACACCTAGCTGGGAGAACTACTCCTACAGTGCGAGCAAAGCCGGGCTGCACATGGTCACCCGCCATTTAGCCAAGCAACTGGCTTCCGACGGCATCACCGTCAACGCGATCGCCCCCGGACCGGTCTTGACGGACATGCTCGGACACGTCGCGGCGGATCCAGAGGTCGAGGCAGAGCTGCTCGAGCGCGTCCCGCTGGGCCGCTACGGACAAACCGACGACCTGATCGGCACGGTCCGGTTCCTGGCCTCCCGTGCCGGCTCTTACCTGACCGGCACCATCATTCCGCTTGACGGCGGGATCTCCGGCTGCGCCGGCTGAACCTTCGCCTCCACCTTCTTCCGCGCACAGCAATCACCGATTCGAGAACAACCCTGCCTGAAGTTGTCACCGTCGCCACTGCACGTTCGCCGATCGGAAGAGCCATGAAGGGCTCCATTGAAGGACAATCGGCTCGATGACCTCCCCCTCCAGATGGTCACGGCCGCGTTGGCGAATGTACCTGCACTCGATCCAAGCGCCATCGACGACCTCATGCTCGGTGTCGGCGAACAGTGACTGAACGTCAGCAGTGGGCCATCGCCATCGGCCACCCGTTCGGCATGACCGGTGCGCGGATCACAAGCACCCTCATCAACTCACTGCAGACACACGACAAGCAGTTCGGCCTCAAACCATGTGCGTAGGCGGAGGACAGGGCATGGCACTGATCCTCGAACGCTCTCCTGACCCGAAGTCACATCGATCCAATCCTTGAGAGGAACCCCCATCTCGTGAACGCATCACCTCATCCCGAACACCGCCGTACCGCAATCGTCACCGGTGCTGCACGGGGAATCGGCGCCGCCGTCGCACGGCGGCTCGCCGCAGACGGCCACGCTGTCGCCGTCCTCGACCTCGAGGAGGCCGCCGCCCAGTACGTGGTCGACACGATCAC
>NZ_JBFUHV010000415.1:0-1926 GCF_056402215.1 Rhodococcus sp. P4_B6
GTCCACCGCACCAGATCCCCCGACCGATACATCCGCGCACCGGACACACCGAACGGACACGCCACGAACCGCTCCGCCGTCAAACCCGGCCGACCCAAATACCCACGCGCCAACTGCACCCCGGCGATATACAACTCCCCCACCACACCCACCGGAACCGGCCCAAGCCCCGCACCCAACACGAACACCCGCATACCGCCCACTGGGTCGCCGATCGGCACACTTACGCGATCACGACCACCCTGGGATTCAGGTAGCGAGTACATTGCGGCGAAGACCGTCGTCTCCGTCGGACCGTACCCGTTGAGCGTCCTCACCTGTGGGTGGAGCGGATCCTCGCCCAGATTCCAGCCCTGCAGCCTGGCGAGATCCAGCACCTCTCCGCCGAGCACGACCGTCCTCAGCACCGAACCGGCCCCCACCGCTGGGTCCACGTGCTCGACCTCCTCGAAACCGTAGAACGCCGACGGCGTCTGGCCGAGAACAGTGACCTTGTCCCTGATCAGCAACTCCCACAAACGGTTCGGCGATGCCGCCACGTCCCACGGCGCCACCACCACGCGGCCCCCGTGTACCAACGCACCCCACAACTCCCACACCGAGAAGTCGAACGCCTCCGAGTGGCACCACACCGACACATCCGTATCGTCCAACCCCACGCGGTCGGCGGTGGCGGCCAACAACGACACCACACTTCGGTGGCTCACGGTGACACCCTTCGGAATACCTGTCGACCCCGAGGTGTACATCACATACGCCACGTGACCGGGGCTCATCGGGCCGATCCGATCGCTGTCGACGGGATCGCGATCGGCGTGACCCCCGACTTCGGCTGCAGTGCCGAGGTCCAGATCTGCATCGAGTAGCACCTGCCCTATGTCATGGTCGGGCAGCGTGGCCACGGTGGCAGTGTCGGACAGGATCAGCCGCGGGGCTGCGTCGGCGAGAATTGTCCCGGCGCGAGCACCGGCATAGTTCGGGTCTATGGGAAGGTAGCCGCCGCCGGCCTTGAGCACCGCCAACAATGCGACGACCAGCTCGGCCGAGCGCTCCAGCGCCACGGCCACCAAGGTTTCCGGGCCGACCCCGGCACTGATCAGGAAGTGCGCCAGCCGGTTCGCCCGTGTGTTGATTTCTCGATAAGTCCAGCTCCGGTCGGAGAAGGTCACCGCGGCGGCGCCGGGTGTCGCCGCCACTTGTCGCTCGAACAGTTCCACGACAGTGGTCTCCGCGAAGGGCGCTGCGGTGTCGTTCCAGGTCCGCAGTACCAACTCGCGTTCGTCCGGCTCGAGGATGTCGTACCCCTCGATCCGCGCCTGCGGATCCGCGACGATCCTGTCGAGCAACCGCACATACCGGGCCGCGACGGCCTCCACCGTCGCCCGGTCGAACAGATCACTCGCATACTCGACAACCCCCGCCAGACCCTGCCGTTCGGTGGGGGCGAGACTGAACGACAGATCGAAACGCGACGTCCCCGTCGACGCCGGCAACGTCTCCCACCCCAACCCGGGAAACGCCACATCGGGAAACACGTTGTCCTGCATCGCAAACGACACCTGGAACAACGGATGATACGCCGTCGAGCGAACCGGATTCAGCAACTCCACCAACCGCTCGAACGGCGCATCCTGATTCTCGTACGCACCTAGAGCCTTTACCCGCACCCGGTCGAGGACCTGATCGAACCGCGGATTCCCCGACACATCCACCCGCAACACCCACGTGTTGACGAAGAACCCCACCAACTCGGACAACGCCTCGTCGGTACGGCCCGCGATCGGCCCACCGATCGCAACATCGCACCCGGCACCGAGCCTGCGAAGCAACACCACCAACACCGCCTGCAACACCATCGACGATGTCGCCCCCGACCCGCGGGCCAACTCGGCTACCCGCGAACCCAATTCCGAGTCGACCGTGAAC
>NZ_JBFUHV010000416.1:0-1885 GCF_056402215.1 Rhodococcus sp. P4_B6
CGGTTCGTTCGTGTCGGGGTTCAGTGGAAGGTGAAGCGGGTTCAGTGGAAGGTGAAGCCGGTGAAGTCGTCGGCGGCGACCTTGTCGCATGTGTCGACGTAGCGGTCGAGTCCGCCGACGTAGGGCATGAAGACTCTGCTGCCGTCGTCGCGGTTGACGTGGACCATGTAGTTCTCGACGTTGAGTCGGAGCAGGTGGGAGGCGGCTTCGGCGACGTGTGCTGTCCACTCGTCCTGGGCGTGGGTTTCGGGTTCGACTCGGGTGTATCCGCGCTCGTTCATGTGTTGGAGCAGGTCGGCGACGAAGTCGACGTGCTGGACGTTGTCGAGGATCATGTTGGCCAGCACCGAGGGGCTTCCGGGGCCGGTGAGCAGGAACAGGTTGGGAAATCCGCGGGTCATGAGCCCGAGCAGGGTGCGTGGTCCGCGTTCCCAGCGGTCGGTCGGTTGTTCGCCGAATTCGTTGCGGATGTTCGCCTCGTCGAGGGCGCCGGTGAAGGCGCTGAAGCCCAGTGCGAACACGATGAGGTCGAATTCGAAGTTGTGGTCCCGGGTGCGGATTCCGTCGGGGGTGATGCGCTGAATGGAGTCGTTGTTGACGTCGACCAGGTGTACGTTGCTTCGGTTGAATGCCTCGTAGTAGCCGGTGTCGACGCACAGCCGCCGCGAGCCGATGGGGTAGGCGCGGGGGGTCAGCAACTCCGCCGTGTCCGGATCGCGGACGATCTCGCGCACACGCTCGCGGACGAAGTCGGCCACGATGGTGTTCGCATGGATGTCGGTGCCCTGGTCGGAGAAGACCGCGTTCATCGTGTGTCCGCCGCGCGCCCAGCGTTCCCTCAGCAGTCTCTGTTGTTCTTCCGGGGTGAAGTCGTGCGCCGATCCGGCGCCGAGCGGAATGTCCGAACCGGTCGGGTGGTGCAGGATCGTCTCGCGCAGTTCGGCGACGCGGCCGGCGTAGTCGGAGTACTTCTGCTGGTCGAGGGGAACATTCTGCGCGGGTACCGAGTAGTTCGCGGTGCGCTGGAACACGGTGACGCTCTCGGCGTCACCCGCGAGTGCCGGCACGGCCTGAACACCGGAGGAGCCTGTTCCGATGACGGCGATTCTTTTACCGGCGGTCTCCACGGGGTCGGTGGGCCAGTGTGAGGTCTGCACCCAGCGGCCGCGGAAGTTCTCGAGGCCCGGGAACGAGGGGGTGCGTGCCTTCGACAGCTGGCCGGAGGCCATGACCAGGTAGCGTCCGGTGATCGACTGGCCGTCACTGGTGGTGACGCGGTATCGGTTCGCTGCGGGCTCCCACTGTGCACCGGTGACCCAGGTGGAGAAGCGGATGTGTTGGCGTACTCGCCAGGTGTCGGCGGCGAAATTCAGGTAGGCCAGAATTTCGGGTTGAGCCGGGTAGCGTTCCTTCCAGGTCCATTTGGGGTAGAGATCCTCGTCCGGGAAGCAGTAGAAGTAACTTTCGATGTCGACCCGCGCTCCCGGGTATCGGTTGTGGTACCACACCCCGCCCACTTCGGGCGCACCCTCGAAAGCGATGACCCGCAACCCTTCCTGGGTCAGCTTGTGGACAGCGTAAATGCCGCCCGCTCCAGCACCGACCACGACAGCGTCATAATCCACCGTATTCATAACCACACCTTTCACAGGTCGAAATACTTCAGTTTTCAGAGCGCGACGAGACGCATGTGACGTTGCCGCCGAATGTGTCCGTCCCTCACGTACGCCACTGCTGGGCTGACTGACTCGGTGTGCTCAGCGGTGTCACCGACGTCCATGACGGTTTCGTCGTGGGCACGGCAGGGTCGATCACGCCGTCCGTCGAATGACGGGAAGCACGAGTCTCGACGGCCGAGCGCTGCCGTGCCACACGGTGTTGGTCG
>NZ_JBFUHV010000417.1:0-1874 GCF_056402215.1 Rhodococcus sp. P4_B6
CCACCGAGATCAGTGCGTAAATCCGCAGCGGCCCTGTGGGAGCTTATGCGCCGGATCCAGTGGAATTCTGAGCGATTTGTTGCCGCTGTTAGCACGGGGGCAGCGCTGGCTGTACCTGGGCTATACGTGTCGCGCTGGCATAGAGTTCCAAGCTTTTACATTGAAAGTGTTTCGCGGGTTCGCGGTCCTTCTCTGAGTGGTGCAATTGTTGCGAAGAATAGGGCGATCGACGTCTCGTGTCAGTACGAATCTTGGGCCGGCGGGCGTTGGTCTTACCGCGGTACAATTCTGGATCAATTTTTGCGTTTTCCAAGAACAGTGAACGTTGACCCAACGCTATTCGTAACTCTTGGAACAATTAAGCCGTACCGATTTGATTCACTTGTCGATGCGATTCTGGAATCGGGCCTGGCGAACGACAGCACGGTGTGGCAACTGGGTTGCACGGCTAGAACTAACCTCCCCGGACGAGTTTTCGCTGAAATGTCTAGCGCGGAATTTGACGCAGCGGCGAGAGATGCGGGTGTGGTTGTGACTCACTCGGGTGTGGGCACAATTTTGCGACTGCTCGAAATGGGGATTCATCCCGTCGTCGTGCCGCGGATTCAATCGCGTGGAGAACATGTGGACGATCACCAACTGCAGATTGCTTCGGTAGTTCGTCAGAGAGATATTGGTGCGGTTGCCAGCCCAAGCGAAATCACCGCTTCCCTTTTAGTTGCGAGTTCTGGGTATAACGTCAAGGAAGTCAAATAGCGTGCCGATACTCCAGAATCTGAGCGGCGTACGTAATATCCACCGGGAGGGTTGAAGTTGTCAAATGGCATAGTGATTAGCTGGGTGCAATATCACGGGAGATCGGCGATGCTCGCATCGGAGTTGGAATACCGCTGCGAGTTTATCTATACAGAGCGGAAGTTGCCTGCGCCAGTTCGCTATCTAGTCCAAGCAATACGCACCTGGAGCGTAATTCGAAACGGCAAATATTCCCAGGTCGTTGTTATGCTTCCTCCCCTTCCTGCCCTCCTGTGTGTTCTCGCCGCGGGGCAGCCGCGTATGTCAGTCGTTGGTGATCTGCACACCGGATTCTTTCTCAACCCCAAGTGGAAATGGATGTCCGGACTTGGTCTGTGGTTGCTCCGGGGAAGTCGCGCTATTGTTACCAACGGCGCCCTGGCTAAAATCTGCGCCCGTCGAGGTGTCGACGCGATCATTCTACATGATGTATTAAAGAAGCCGGAATTTGCCGATATTGGTGACCGGCCTCGGCGAAAAACAAATTCCCCGATCATCCTATGCCCGCTTGCATATGCGAACGATGAACCGATTGAAAGCATAATCGAAGCCGCAGAATCGCTGTCGGACGTTCGATTCATTTTCACAGGGAATGCGCCGAGCTGGATCAGGGATCGCGCGCCGCACAATATTGACTTCAGTGGGTATGTGTCAAATACCGAGTACTGGGAACTTCTCGCGAGTTGTTCAGGGGTGCTTGCGTTAACTGTACGCGACTTTACGATGCAACGCGCAGGTTACGAGGCTATGCTCGCGGGCAAGCCGCATGTAACGTCCGACTTTGCAACACTGAGAGAGTTTTACGGCGATTCCGCAGTCTATACTTCGTCCGAAGGTGTGGATATCGCTTCGGCTGTCCGGGAGATGCTTCAGCACTCAAGCCGCCTGATTGATAGTGCCGCAGCGGTACTTGCGCACCGTTCGACTGAGCAGCGTGAAGCGCTGAGCGTATTAGCGGGTAGTAATGGCAGCGCATGAAACGAAGGTCGCGCGGTCGATTAGTAGAGTTAGAATCTCAAGGTTGATCCGCTCGCCAGCTGGTCTGGTTATTGCGCGGCTACTGTCAGCCGCTTTGGCGT
>NZ_JBFUHV010000418.1:0-1865 GCF_056402215.1 Rhodococcus sp. P4_B6
GGACGACGACCCTGACCGACATGAGACGTTGGAATATGTGCTGGGCGCGACCGCTCACACGTTGGCACAGATGGGCGATCTCCAGGCGGCGCTCCTACTGGAGGATGTCGAACGGCTCGACATGGAATCGGAGCACCGGGGCCGCAGCGAGAAGAACCTCTGGGTCACGGACGGGTCAGAATCGCCAGTGCACTCGACTGTCTACTACCTGGAACTCGAGCCGTACCTTCGCCCGCGATTCACCCCCGACGTGCTCGGACGCATTTTCCCCGTGATGCGCGACTTCGCGCAACGCTGTCAGCAAGCCGTCCCGGAGTTCCTCGAGACCCGGCTCGCATTGCCCAGCATCGACGTGAAGACCTGGCGGCAAGCCCTCCATCAGCAATACACAGGTGACGATGCGACGAATTCCGCACGCCGCGAGCGCCTTGTCCCACAGTCTCCCGTAGCTGACGGCCTGACCTTCACAAACAACGAGGAACTGGCCGTTTACCAGTCACTGCGTCGCCTGCAGGCTTCAACTCGGGAAGACCACACCTTCGCTATCTCACCTCTGCCAGGAACTCGAATCCGGGCCGGAAACGTTTGGGTGCCAGACTTCCTACTCATGGGAAACGGGCGCGCAATGCTGATCGAGGTGGACGGGCCTCACCACGCGAAGGAACACCGACGCGCAGACGACGACACTCGCGACGCACAGTGGCGACGATGTGGTGTACAAGTTCGCCGAGTACCGGTCGAGTACACCCGCTCCGACCGCGTCGATGAACTGGACGCTTGGCTCAAGATAGAGGTCCGCGACGGGCTCCACTTCGGTCGCCAGTAAGACCTTCCCGAACCGACCGCATAACCTGCCGTGCATCCCAACCCGGCAGATCATCGAGGTGGCCGATGTCGGCGGACAATATGCGCGCCCCAACGAGGGTTCCGACGAGGAGTATTGCGTCACCGGCGACGAGCGCCGGTGACGCCGCGCGCTCTGGGACCCTCTGAACCACACTGGTCGGATCCAGCCCGGTATCCGGGATGTCGAGCGACTCGCGACCGCGGGTTCGACCCCCATCGCGGCGAACATCGGCCGGGCTACCATTTCGGGATGCCGCCACGGCACAGGTGGGGTCGACCTCTGACGGCGCGCGCTGAGTTTTCACCGAGCCTCATCACGGTGGGCGTCCCTCCCCACACGTGGGCCCTCATGCCCGCCACCTGTCCAGGAGACAGACCCACTGCAGAGGAACCAGCAGCGGCAACGACACCCGTCACACTCACCGCCGATAACCTCTTCGAATCCGACCTGAGCGGGATCTGCGTTAGGGCGGCCGGCGTCATCAGTAGACCCCGCTACGAAGACAACTTTCGATGCCCTCGACAGCGCGCGGGTAGCGGATTGCCAGAAGGTCAGCGGCGCAGCTCAATTGGCTATTCCGGAGGCACGTTCGAGGATGCAACAGCCGTGAAAACATCCAATGGAGCGGCGATCAGCGCCTGTTATCCGGACCTCTCCGACTGCGACGATGCTCGCTGAAATTGCATCTGGCGCAAGTTGACCCGATCATGGTCATGACTCACGTCCGTACTCGGTACAATAATCACCGCGATCGGATTTGCCGGCTGGCGACTCGCCTCTTCCGTCGCCGTCGGCCGGGACATCCCATCTGCAGTCGCGCCCGTCATTTCCGTCCGGAGTCATTGCGCATCACGTGGATACCAGAGATGTTGGCGCCTCACGGATCACAGAACTACTTCCGTCGGCGACCAGGGATCGGATTCCTCTGGTCAGCCCCTCTCGTGGCGACGTAGGCTTCGGCCAACTCGGAGAGAAGTCGTTGCTTCCTCTCAGAACCGATGTCCGGGCTGTTCTCGAT
>NZ_JBFUHV010000419.1:0-1823 GCF_056402215.1 Rhodococcus sp. P4_B6
ACCGCAGCCCTACTCGGTGACCTGCTGTACGAACAGGGACACCTCGCGGAGGCGGACCGTCTCCTCGACCGCAGTCACACCTTGGGCGCCGAGGGCGGCACCGTCGACTTCATGCTGGCCACCTATGGCACGGGTGCACGACTGAAGTACCTGCTCGGACAAAACGACGCGGCGACGTCCCGTCTCGACGAGGGCGCCCGACTGGCACTACAACTGCGGCTGCCCCGACTTGCCGCACGGATCGACAACGAACGAGTCCGAGCCGGGATCGGACAGTCTTCGTCCCGTACCCCGGACCTCGACCGCGAGAGTCGCCACCACCACAACCGGGACAACGGCATCGCCGTCCTCACCTCGGAAATGGAGCAGGACTCGGCGATCCGGGAGACACTGGCCTTACACCCCCAGGTGCAGGACCTCGAGCTCGTATACGACAGGGTGCATGCCCTCGTCGAGTCGATCGACCGACGAGCCCGTCCACGGGCATTCCTGAACGCCGCCCTCCTGCAGGTGGAAACCATGGCCGCCGCGGGACGAGAAGACGCCGCGCTGACGGAACTGTGGCCGCTCGCCGATCAGTGCGCGCGACTCGGGCTGGTCCGACCGATACTCGACGCCGGACCCACAGTGAGCCGATTGGCACGAGATCTCCGGACCGATCGCGCAGGAGCTACCGCGCCCACCATCTCGGCCGAGTATCTCGCCGACTTGGAAAAACAACCGATCTCACCTCGCTACAGTCAATAGCACGCTGCAATGTTCAAGGTCGCACGGCATATTCCACGATCTCGTGGAGGGAATCCTGACCGCCGCACCGATTTACGTGGACCGGGATGATGAGCAATATAGCTTGGAAGACAATCGTTTTCGAACGATTCGGTAACGGATACTATCTAACCTAGTAGGTGCCAGCACGCCCGAGGCCGCCGTGCGCTGGTGCAGGTCGGTACAAGGCCGGTTCTTTAGGGAGCCTGACGTTCTCGGCCTCGTCCTTGGGTGCGCCAGGGCAGTGCTGGCTGTTAGTGGTCGGCGATCCAAAACCGTTTCGTTCGCAGGCTTTCCGATGGTCTCGAGCGACCTTGTGCGGTCGAGTTGTGTCGGCCCGCGGTGTCTGGCTTCTGCCGTGGGGTCAGGCCGTGGTGGGAATGGTGATCTCGGCTCTGCCGTCGAGGCCAGGTAGTAGGTAGTGCGGGCAGGTGACAAGCTGCCGCGGCACGGGTATCGGCTGCCGGTCGGTGTCGAGGTAGAGGCGGTAGGCGAGCTGCCCGCGCCGGTGGATGCCGGTGTTCGGGTCGACGGCACCGAGGAAGTAGCCGTGCGCGGCGCCGGCGGTGGAGAAGATCGCCCGCGCCCATTCAGCGGGTTCGGCGGGCGGTAGATACCGTGGCTCGCCGGTCGCCGCGTCGAGGATGTGCACGATGACCGTGACCACGAGGCCGGCCACGGTGGGGAACCACTGTTCGGCGGCGACGTCGAACCGGGTAATGGATGTGTGAATCCGCAGTTCGATGTCCGTTCCGGTGTGGGCCGCCGCCGCGAGGATGTGGGGAGCGGCTGAGGCATCGTCGGTGGCCAGGGACGGCAGCGCGGCGTCGGTGGTGCGGTTGCTGCCGGGGCGGACGGGCATGGGGCACACAGTACGGGCCGCAGACACACGGCCGGCAGGACGGCCGGTGGTTCGTCCGGTCGAGGACTGGTGCGCAGGGTGGGGCATCGGACCTGCGGTGACAGCATGTCCCTCGAAGCAAAGTGTTGGCCCACGAGTGCCGTGCTGCCGGAGTTCTTCTCGGCGCCATCCGGGGCGGCACGATTCTGATCGCTAC
>NZ_JBFUHV010000420.1:0-1804 GCF_056402215.1 Rhodococcus sp. P4_B6
TGCTGTCCCGATTAAGTAATGTTCTCGACCAGACTCGGATAAATAATCCGATCCACATCGCCAAAATGAGAAGAGCCAATGGCATGCCAATCTTGACCGGAATCCAGAGGAACGAATTATGAATATAGGTTAGGCCATATGAGCCACTAAACACCTCACCTATTGCGTAACCACGGTAGGGGCTGCCGAATCCCGTACCGAGCCAGAACCTTGACGCAATAGAGCTCAATGCCATTTGCAGTTCGGTATCGCGCCATTCAGCACTGGATTCAACATTTATGACTGACGGATCAAGCCCTTCGACAACACGCGTACGAAAGGTCGACGTGACGTTTTCAATTAGTGAGTTGAAGCGCTCCGACAGCGTCGCAACCAAAACACTTGCTAATGTAATCGCTCCAGCACTCACAGCCACCAGCTTGATAGCGCACAGGATTGCACTCGTGTACCGAGCTGCAAATATCGTCGCGACGACCAGGGCGGCGACTACTGTTACAAGATGGTTTCGCGAGAAGGTTAAGAGCAACGCCACGGAGCAACTAATAATTACTGCGTAGTTACAGAATCCGACCTTAGCCGCTGGCCTGCGGCAAAAATAGATGATGTAGAAGCACAGAACGGCGACGAGAAGCCGACCACTTGACAGAAGCTGGCGTGACAGATCGCTCTCGCCCGAACTCCCTAACCCGTACAGCGAAGCCGCAGTGAACCGACCGCTAATCCATCCTCCGAGACCTGCAACGCCCAGTATCGCTGCAACGGCCGACCAAAGCACTATTAGCTTGAGAGCGCGGGGCCCCAGCCTTAATAGGTTAGCCTGATCGAATCTGAGCGAAAACAACATCATGACGACTACACAGATAAAGATAAGTGGCCCGCGAACATCTCTAAAAGCCGCGCCCATTTCTCCACCGTTAAGTACACCCACGAAGGTGAACAAAACAACTACTGCCAAGAAGCCCAGAATCCATTGACTTCCGTTCCGCCACACTTTGGTCACGTATCCAAGACAGAGCAGAGTGCCGGTCACCCCAAATAGTTCGGGAAGGTAGACGGTTCCGAGTGGTGTGCTAATTCCTTTCGGAGATACTTCCGGCATCGGGGCTACTGCGAATAGTACAAGACCGAATAGCATGGCGAGGTTTAGCCCGGTCGCCATGCGTGATGGACAGACGTCCTTTGCGCGCGACTGGACGTCGGAGCATTGGTCAATGGTTTGTTTCAACGCCTTCGCCAATGCTTGTTTATCAACAACACATTAATCGGCGGTGTCGGATACAACGTGATTCCATATTTGATATTCGCGATCAGTGCGTCCCATCGCTTGCTACTAACGTAAGCATCGACAACTTTCACCATCACCTGAATCATTTCCTACTCAACTGACTCGGGTAAGTGATTCTGGAGTCCAGATCAAGCGGTCTCTTGATTGCATCTCGTTTATCCAGCTCGCGCTTCCTGTCACGAATCGGCTTTTCAACTAAATGCCAACTGGCGAACGCAAATGGCAAAGTGAGCACTAATGCGAATACGAAAAAGATCAGCGGGCTACGATAAGGAAATCCAAGGCACAGAATCAGCTGTTGCACAGGAAAGCTATACAGAAATATCCCATAGGAGTAGTCGTTGCGCCGGATGAAAATTGCGTTCTTCATGTGCACCGCGAGCCAGAAGACCAGATAGGCGAGCGACGGGGCTGCAGACAATCGATAGTCAGGTAGCCACACGCCGATAAGTATCCCCATGCATGAAATTGCTGCAAGCCGCCAGTCAACTTTTATCTTGTCGGAGTACGCCCACAATG
>NZ_JBFUHV010000421.1:0-1779 GCF_056402215.1 Rhodococcus sp. P4_B6
GCCACCGGGCTGGAGGTCGCCTACCCGGCCGAGGGGGTCAGCGCGCCGGGGGAGTTGTGGTGCAAGGGCCCGAACATCATGGCCGGGTACCTCGGCAACGACGAGGCCACCGCCGAAACCCTGGACGCGGACGGGTACCTGCACACCGGGGACATTGCGACCGTCGACGCCGAGGGGGTGGTGACGATCGTGGACCGGATGAAGGAGCTGATCAAGTACAAGGCGTATCAGGTGCCGCCCGCCGAACTCGAGGCGCTGCTGCTCACGCACCCGCAGATCGCCGACGCCGCCGTCATCGGTGTCCTCGACGACGAGGGTGAGGAGGTGCCGAAGGCGTTCGTCGTCGCCCAGCCCGGTGCCAAGGATCTGGACGAGGCCGCGGTGATCGCGTTCGTCGCCGCCCGGGTCTCCCCGCACAAGAAGGTCCGCAGGGTCGAGTTCATCGACCTCGTCCCCAAGTCCGCCGCAGGCAAAATCCTCCGCAAAGACCTGCGCACGCGGGAAACGGCGGGTAAGTAGACCGCGATTCGACTCGCCAGGAGTGCCCACCTCCGGTGACGGTGAGTGCAGGTGCCGCCCAATCAGCAGCTCGGGCAGCACCTGCACTCCACCCCTCGCGTGAATCGCCTCATATGCCTGAGACGTGCGCGTTGTCATGTGACCACCATGACGGCCCCGACGCTACCAGAAAACAGGCCAATCGGTTTGTTTCATTCGCCAGGGGCAGACCAGCACGGCGCGGGCACGCGGGCTGAGGTCAATCTGCCGCGTACCAATTCGTTGACACCCCTGAGTCGTCACACACCTCAGCCGACCACGACCGAGTCACCCTGAACGGAGACGCTCCGTGGGGCGAGCGGAACGGACGCCGGACCGTTGTGCACGGACCCGTCGAGATTGAACTTGCTGCCATGGCACGGGCAATTGATGGTGCCACCGGAGACGTCGGATACGGTGCACCCCGCGTGCGTGCATGTCGACGAGAACCCGCGGAAGTCACCGCCGCTGGGCTGTGTGACGACCACATCGCCGAGCACCACGCCGCCACCGACGGGAACATTGCCGGTCGGCACGGTTGCACTCGCAGCCTTCACAGCTGGGCCACCGCTGCCGCCGGACGCAGACGACGCGCGAGTTCTGCTGAACAGAGCGCTACCAGCGGCCAAGGCGGCTACAACACCCATACCGGCGATAACCGTACGACGCGGAAACGCCATCTGGTTGATCCGCAGGCTCTGCTCCTGGTTGAGTTCGTCGGACTGCATGGCGGTGTCTCCCTGTCTGGGCTGGGGTCACGCGGGATCGATCACTGCGGCTCTCTCAATGGTTCTAACGCAGGACACACACGACTGGTTCAATGCGCGACGCCGGGCAGGCTGTGTCCGGCGGATGCCTGCGAAACCCTTCACCGTGCGCGGTCGGTCCGCCTTGCGGACGGCATTAGCGTCGCCGAAGTCGGCGACAAGATCAGCGCGACCCACCAGCAATGGAGGCGGCGCGGAGCCTCGCCGAGTACCGGCCACCGGTGGGATAATCCAACTAGGAGGATCGTCCACCCAGATGAAGCGATGCCCCTACAAAAACGTCGACCCCGGCCCAGGGCCTCAGGACCGCCCGAGTGCGCCGGGGTCGGCCCAAACGGACGGGCGCGGTCGTGCGGCAACCGCAACAGTCCTCTGACATGCGGTAACGAATCGGAGCCCGTCACCGACAAACCAGATGACGAAGCCTACGATGACGGACCCGAACAGCGGGCGCTGGACTCGGAAGCGAGCAGGC
>NZ_JBFUHV010000422.1:0-1763 GCF_056402215.1 Rhodococcus sp. P4_B6
GCGCACACTCCTAGTGTGGGAAGCCCACCCTGGAGAATGGCCCGCGAGCTGATGCCGAAGTCGCGTTCGATTGCGGGACGACCGGGCCCCGGAGAGATCACGATGTTGTCGAACTCGGCCAGGTCGATCGCACACCAGTCCACGTCGTTGCGCACCACCGTCGGCGGGCACCCGTTGACGTCGCTGAGAAAGCTGTAGAGGTTGTATGTGAAGGAATCGTAATTGTCGATCAACAACGTCTTGGTAAACATCGTTCGCCCGGCTCTCGGCGCGTGAGGGATGCGACACTGCGTTGTCTCTCGCCGGTGCAACGACTTGATGAGGTCCCTCGAACTTGTTGCAGGAGAATTCGTCTGAGCGTGCACCCTGTGGCGCCCTCCTCCAGCACGGGGAGCTCGTGTGATTCACCGACTGGAGGCGATACGGCCGACGTTGTGGAATGAGGCGCCATGCCGTGAAGTCCGCCCGTCCCGGCGGTGCGGATGATTGCCACCAAGACCTCTCGACGCGTCGGCCCAGTCGGGAGGCTCCGCTACCTGCGGAAAACCGACTATCCGCGCATTAGTGCCGGCGATGCCCGCTCGTGCATTCCTGCTGACGAGCCCGTTGAGGAGCAACAGGATATTTGTACCGTCGATAGGCTGGGTCTGGTGGACATGATCAATCCTTAGAAGGGCTAATTAGCCTGTCTATCAACGCAATCCGCCCAGACCCCGACACGCCGCGCGATGCGCGCACTCCACCTTAAGTCACGAAAGTCCGTGGAAGCAAGATCGCCCAGTCGGCAGTGGTGCACAGAGCAAGTGGTCGGTTTTATGCACCCGGTACATCACATCTCAAAACACCCTCCGTCGCGGAGTGGCCATCGACAGCAGCCGCTTCTGCGCTGCCCGCATACCCCTTCCGGGCTGCGCGGGAGTGGTGTCCCAACCGACGAAGTGGAATCGAGGTGGAACCGGGTCGACGAGCGCTCTCGCCAGCGTGGGGGCGAGGCGGTACCGCGCCGCGTGCCTGATTCCGCCGCGATGTGGTCGATGGTCACGACGGTGGCGACACCGGCGGCCAGGAAGCGCCGGAGTCGGTGCGTTCGGCGATCATGCCGAAATCCGCGCCACCACCATCGTCGGGCAGTGCAGATGAAGTCGGACGTCCCAGCCGGTATTTCGGGCGTCCCAATTTCGTAAAGAGTGAGCTTAGTGTGCAGACCGCACAACGTTTCTCGGTTCCTACTGACAAAGCGCTGGCCGCGGGTGCACCCGCCACTGTCGAGAGGGTGACGTCTCGTTCTATTCGGTGTCGGTGGGGTGTTCCCGTGCGGCGTCGAGGACCTTCTCTCGCATCCATACATCGATGCGTTGGCCGGCCTTGGCGGCCGCGACTGCGCACGACGTGTGTTCGGTGTCGGTCAACCTGATGCTGGTGAGATTCGTCGGTCCTACCGTCTCCGGTGCCCGCTGGGACGCGGCGGTGCGCCGAAGGATGTGCTGGCGCAGTTGGTCGACGTCCATCGATCCGTTCTCGACGAGTAGCCGAGCGCCGGTTGCTTCGCTGTCGTGGAGGAGGGCTAGCAGCAATACCGTTCAGTTAGTGATGTTTGCGATACGATGAGGTGTGCCTCGGAGTGGATGGGTGAAGCCGGTCTCGGATCGGCGGTTGTCGGATGTGGTGTCGGTGGGGTTGCTGACCAGGGTGTTTCCCGCGTCCTTGGTCGATGAGGTGATCGCGGAATGCGGTCGCACGGAGCAGCGAAGTCGCACTTTGAC
>NZ_JBFUHV010000423.1:0-1724 GCF_056402215.1 Rhodococcus sp. P4_B6
AGGCCTTTCGCGGCGGGTGTGGTCATCAGGGTGGTGACGGCGTTGGCGCCCGCGGATTCGCCGAAGACGGTGACGTTGTCGGGGTCGCCGCCGAATTCGGCGATGTTGCGCTGGACCCATTCGAGTGCGGCCACCTGGTCGCGGAGGCCGAGGTTGGAGTCGAAAGRTCTTTCGGGGGTGGAGAACTGGGTGAAGTCGAGGTATCCGAGCGATCCGAGGCGGTAGTTGATCGACACGTACACGATGTCGCCGCGGCGGACCAGCGACTGGCCGCCGTAGAGCGACGAGGACGAGGTTCCGCCGGAGTAGGCGCCGCCGTGGATGAACACCATCACCGGGCGCGCCCCGGAGGTGCCGGGTGTGGCCAGCACGTTGAGGGTGAGACAGTCCTCGTCGGTCTCGCCGCGCTGCGGTGCGGGGGACCCGAAGTGGAACGCCCGCCGGACCCCCGACCACGGTTCGACCGGGTGCGGGGCCCGCAACCGCAGCGGCCCGACCGGGGGAGCGGCGTAGGGGATGCCCCGCCACGCTGCCAGGTCGTCGATCCGGCGCCCTCCGACGGCGCCGGCATCGGTGTGTACTTCCAGAGCGCTCACAGGCCCTGCCCGTGGTAGCCCGAATACCCCTCCCATGCCAGCCTGCGCTCCCGGCGCGGGTCGTCCTGGACGGTGGTGACGGTGTCGAACACGAGTGTTGCCCYCCGGTTGGTGTCGTACTGCGGCCACGACACCAACGGTGTTCCCCGCGAAGCGAAGTGCAGCCAGTGTCGCTGCACATTATCCGTCACGTCCTTCAGGCCACGTCGTCCGCCCGGCAGGGTGAGGCCGCGGCCGATCAGAGTGTCGGCGATGTCGAACACGGCGAACAGCTCGAACCCGTGCGTGGCGTCCAGGCCGAGCCACTTCATCGCACGGGGCGCGAAATCGAAACGGTAGCTGAACGTGGGGGCGTACGCGGAGTGGGCCTCGGCCAGTTCGATCGACGGCCTCCAGAACGTCAGGTCGCCGCCCAGGTCGACGGCGGCATCCGGCGCCGGGTAGCCCGGATACGCCGCGGTGACGCGCGCCTCGGCGGCGGGATCGGTGAGTGCGAACATCCGCCCGATCCGGTCGGGGTCCGTCGGCAGTGCGTCGAGGAATTTCGGGAACAGGGTGCCCTCGCGGGCATTGGTGCCGATGATCAGCGGAACCCGGTGCGCCGAACCGGCGGCGAACGCGTCGAGCGGCGGCTCGGGCAGGAAGTCGCCGTCGATCACGGGTCCGAACGGGTGCAGTCCCGGCGTCTCCGAGAGCACCTTCGCGCCGAGACGGTTCCCGGCACGGCCCAGCGCGCCGACGGGTGACGAGGCGAGCGCCTCAGCGGCAGTGCCGGGTTCGGCTCCGAGCAGCGTCACGTAATCGGATGCCCACCGCGCGGCCCGGTCCGCCGTCGCGACGAGTCCGGGCGCGGAACTCTCCGAGATCGCCCGCGCAAAAAGGCCTTTCGCGGCGGGTGTGGTCATCAGGGTGGTGACGGCGTTGGCGCCCGCGGATTCGCCGAAGACGGTGACGTTGTCGGGGTCGCCGCCGAATTCGGCGATGTTGCGCTGGACCCATTCGAGTGCGGCCACCTGGTCGCGGAGGCCGAGGTTGGAGTCGAAAGATCTTTCGGGGGTGGAGAACTGGGTGAAGTCGAGGTATCCGAGCGATCCGAGGCGGTAGTTGATCGACACGTACACGATGTCG
>NZ_JBFUHV010000424.1:0-1721 GCF_056402215.1 Rhodococcus sp. P4_B6
GGCGGGTGCCGGTGCGGGCGGGGGTGGCCCCGCCTGGTCAGGTGGTGGCCGGGAGGGTGTTTCCTGCGGTCAGGTGGGTGAGGATCTTGCCGATGTTGTGGACCGCGGCGTGGAAGGCCCATTCGCTGCGGGCCCGGTCGAGGCCGCGGCTGGTGAACCGGCGGAATCCGAGGTTGTGTTTGGCGTGCCCGAACACGGTTTCGGCGATGGGTGAGCGTTGGCGGTAGGTGGCGATGCCGGCCTCGGTGCGCAGTCGGTGGGTCATCGCTGCGATCGGATCGGCTTGTGGTGGTGGGGATCCGGTGACCGGGTTCTCGGCCGCCGCGGTTTCGAGGTCACGGGCTTTGCCGGTGGCGATCAACCGGTCCGGGCCCGGGGCGGTCAGATTCTCGCGGGAGCAGTAGCCGGCGTCGAAGAGCATCACCCCGATCAACTCCTCCGGGGCCGGAGCCGGGGCCGGRGCCGGAGCGGGGGCGGGGTTCGGGTTGGTGTGGCGGCGGGTGGTGTCGATCASTTGCGCGGCCTTACCGGCCTTGTCGACCATCTCGGGGAAGTAGTCGTAGTCGGCGGGGCCGGTCCCGACCCCGGTGGCCAGGATCACCCCGTCCACGCTGGTGAAGGCCTGGCAGTTGTAGCCCTGCAGCCAGCCGCCGCCGCGTAGTGGCTGCAGCCGCGAGTCGGGGTCGGTGGTGTTGCGGCGACGCTGCCCGGCGGTGGCATCGCGTGCGGCCTGCTTGCGCAGGGCGGTGTCGAGTTCGGTGCGCCGCCGCCGGACCAGGTGGTGCTCGKCGACCGGTTTCGGGACGAACCCGCCCCGGGCCCCGGACGCGGTGCGCTCCTCGWATCGGTCGAGCACCGCCTGCTGGGCGGTGACCGCCKSGKCCAGYCGCCGSYSKGCGGCGGCGACCTCGGCCCCGACCGGGACCCGGCCCATCACCGTCTGGCCGGCGTCGAGCCGGGCCAGGTAGTGCCGYGACTTCCCGTCCCGCTCGGMCTGCTCGGCCYGCTTGTCCGCGTCGAGCTGCGCCAACGCCTCCGCGATCCGCGCCGACCGGGTGCCCGGATCGGCCAACTCCGCCGGCACCTGGCCCGRGCCCGGATCGTCCTCGCCGTAGAGGTCGTCCTCGGCGTCATCGGTGGCCGCGTGCGCCGCCGCGGCGGCCGCGGCGATCCGCGCGGCCTCGGCGGCGGCGGCCTTGCGGAGCCCGGCCTCGGTGCGGTTGGCGTCCTTCGAGGCGTTCGAGGCGATCTTCACCCCGTCCAACGCGATCGTTTCGAGCCGCCCCAACCCCAGCGACGCCGCCAGGATCAGGACCTGCGTGAACAGGTCCTGACAGGCGGTGTGGTTGTCCTTGCGGAACCGGGAGATCGTCACGTGGTCGGGGGTGTCGCCGGCGCAGATCACCCGGTAGGACACCACCTCGGTGCAGGCCCGCTCGATCTGCCGGGAGGACCGCATCCCCCGCGACCACGCCCAGATCAGCAGGRTCACCAGCATGTCCGGGTCGTACCCGGCCCGGCCGGCGCCCCCGGTGCGACGAGAAGCGTGGAACGCCGAGGTGTCGAGATGGGAGTCGACGATCTCGATCACCGTCCACACCGGATGCGTGGGCGGCACCCACTCCCGCATGTCCGGCGGCAACAGGAACTGCTGATCACGATTCACCGGTCGATATCCCTTGGCCACCAACACATTATCCAGGAAACCCCAGGTCAGACCA
>NZ_JBFUHV010000425.1:0-1689 GCF_056402215.1 Rhodococcus sp. P4_B6
CCTCAATTTTTCGTGCCCTCTGATTGGTGGGTGGGTTTCGGCTGGGGTGTGCTGGTGCGGGACAGATTTTGGTGTGTGGGTGTGAGTGTGCGCCCGATGTCGCTCGGGTGGGTGCCCGGTTCCACCGGCCGGGGTTTGGCATTCGTGTGTCGTATGAGTAGGAGGCTGCGGTCAGGTGAAGGCGGCGCGGATGCGATACCACGCTGTGGCAATGGCTTGGGCCCATTGCCAACTCGAGTCGATCCGAACCCGGACGGCTCTGCCTCCGCGGGTAATGCGGGCCGCGACGTGCAGGACCCGGTAGCGGAAGGTGTCGATCTCGCAGCGGGCGAGGTCGGGGTGGTCGGGGAACCCGATCAGCTTCGCCCACGCGACGAGATCGGTGGCGGCTAGGACGGCCTCGAGCCAGGCGGCGTTCGCGTCGAATCGGTGGCACGGCARGCCCCGCAGCCCGGACGCCTTGGCCTGCCGGATCCGGTCCTCGACCCGGGCGTGCTGTCGATGTCGGAGTTCGAGTCCGGCCAGTCCACCGGGGATGACGCCGGTGCCGGTGTCGGTGATGAACCCGGTGATCCGGTGCCCGTCGGAATCGGTGAACCGCAGCTGCGCGCCCGGGTGCGGGCGTTCCTTGCGCAGGATCAGCCGGGTCCCGTCCGGCCACGAATCGAGGCCGACCAGGTCGGTGGCCTCGGCCACCCAGGCACCCTCGCGGATCTCGCCGTCGGAGTCGATCGCCGGCACCCACGTGGCTTTTGCGTTGAGGGTTTCGGTGGCGTCGCGGACGCGGTCGTCGACGGCGTAGCCGAAGGAGAATCCGACCCCGGCCGCGCGGCAGGCGTCGGCGAAGGCGTGGGTCGCCCCGGCCGAGTCGCTGCGCACCAGAATCTTCTGCCCGGTCGGGCCAGTCGGATCGGGCCGATACGCCGGCGGCAACGACTCGAGTGCCCAGCCGAGGACGGTGACGTGGTCGGCGGCGGTATTACTGCCGGCGTTCCCCGGGCGCAGCAGCCCGGCGAGGGCTTCCCCGCCGGCGATGTCGGGGCGGTCCAGAAAGGCCAGCAGCGGATGGAACCCGTAGGTCTTCTTCCAGGTCGCAGCCGCGTTCTCCTTGCCCTCGGAATGGTCGAGGGTGATGGTCGCGTCGACGTCGATGCGCAACCACTCCACGTCGGCGGGGGCGGCGCCGGCCGCCCACGCCTGCTCCCGGGCCCGGGCGCGCGCCGCACGAATTCCGGGCAGGTGGGCGGCATCGATGCGTTCGTCGACCAGCCGCCACATCGTGGTCGTCGACGCCGTTGGGCCGAACACGTGCTCGCGGCCACCACAGCTTCGTGCTGCGGCGTCGACACAGTCGGCGCCGTCGGCGACCGCGGCGGCCAGGTCGGCGAACACCGCACCCGGGGCGTGGGCCCATTGCCCGCGGTAGGTATCGGCCAGCACCGCCGTGACCTGTGCGGACAGCCCCGTCAGGTCCGCCATCTCCCGCAGCATCCCCACCCCGGCATGCGACACCACGCCCCGTCCGTCGGCGGAGACTTTCACCCGTGAACCCGCTGCGATACTCTTCACCTGCGAAGTGCCTTCCCGTCAGCATTATGGAACCCTAGAGAAGTCCCATTATGCCGTGCAGGACAGGCACTTTCGCTTATCTGCACACCCCGGTCCGCGCTCCCGCACGAAAAATCCAGG
>NZ_JBFUHV010000426.1:0-1589 GCF_056402215.1 Rhodococcus sp. P4_B6
CCCCCTTTTCCAGCCGCTATGACACGACGACGCGCGTCGCCTTGTCGGCGATCATCACGTGGTGTGCGAGGACGGGTCCGATGCCGGCGAGGGCTTCCGGACTCGTCATCTGCTGGTGCGACACGGGAACGTTGTGCACGAGGATCTCGCCGCTGATGTGCGGCCGCCACGCGGAGACTCCCGTGGGGGCATCGAAGGAATCTGCCGCTCCGAAGTACAGCAGATCGACGCCGCGCGGTGTCGACGGGCGGTGCGCGAGCGCGAGGTCGACCGTCTGCGTGAACACCCGGTGCACGGCCTCGAGGTCGCCCGCGGTCACGGCCGCGAACGGTCCGCCAGTGCGCCGCAGCACCTCCACGGCACGATCGGCGGTCGTCGCATCATCTCCGTCATCCGGGACCACCGCGCCGAACTCCGCGAGAAGCGCTGCCATGGTGGGCTTCTCGGCCGTGCGATCGAGGCCCCCGGCCAGATGGGTGTCGAGCATCGCGAGGGTGACCACCTCGTCGCCGGCGCCCGTGAGCTGCACCCCCATCTCATGGGCGATCTGGCCGCCGACCGAATAGCCCACCAGGTGGTACGGGCCGTGCGGCTGCACCGCGCGGATCCGGGCGACATACCGGGCCGCGAGTTCCTCCAGGGAGCCGACATGCAGGTCCGGGTCGGTCAGCGCCGGGGACTGCAGCCCGTACACGGGACGGTCGCCGAGGTACTGCACCAGTCCGGTGAAGCACCAGGCCAACCCGATCGCCGGATGGATGCAGAACACCGGGCTGCCGGTTCCGGTGGTACGCAGCGGCAGCAGCACGTCCAGTGACCGGTCGGCCTCATCCTCCGATCCGGGATCCTCCGGCGCCGTGACGATCATGTGTGCCAGGGATTCCGGCGTCGCATGGGTGAAGATCCACTGCACCGGCACGGCCCGCGCGGAAGACTCGGCGATCCGGGCGATCACGCTCGTCGCGGTGAGCGACGTGCCACCGAGCGTGAAGTAGTTGTCGTCGAGGCCGACACGGTCCAGTCCGAGCCCCTCGGCGAACGCGGCGGCCACCACCTCCTCGGTCGCGTTGCGCGGCGCCCGGTACTCGGCGCGCCCCGCGGTGAAGTCCGGTTCCGGCAGAGCCGCACGGTCGAGTTTCCCGTTCGCGGTCACCGGCACGGCGTCGAGCACCGTCACGGTCGCAGGGACCATGTGCGGGGCCAGGCGCGCGCGGGCGTGTGCCAGGACCGCGGACGTGTCGAGTTCCGATCCCGCGACGGGGACGACGTAGCCGGCCAATCGGTCGCCGCTGGTGTGCACGACGGCGTGGTCGATACCGGGGTATCCGAGGAGGGCTGATTCGATTTCGCCGAGTTCGACGCGGAAACCACGAATCTTCACCTGAAAATCCGAGCGACCCACATACTCGAGCACCGGCCCACCCGGACCCTCCCGCCACCGCACCACATCCCCCGTCCGATACATCCGCTGCCCCGGACCACCGAACGGATCCGCAACAAACCGCGCCGCCGTCAACCCCAACCGATTCCGATACCCCCGCGCCAACGCCGGACCCGACAAATACAACTCCCCCGCCGCCCCGAACGGC
>NZ_JBFUHV010000427.1:0-1588 GCF_056402215.1 Rhodococcus sp. P4_B6
AGAACTCATACCGCCCATTCTGACACCCACCTACGACAAAACCGAGCACGCGCCCCCGCCCGCCATCGCGGCACAACTACAGCAGCCTCCGCCCCACCAGTCCCGGCCCCACCAGCGGCGCGACGCCACCGAGCAACGCATCGAAGCTCGGTTCCCTGCGCCCGCTGGGCAACCCGCCCCTGCTGGGCGTCGTTGCCAGCGCCGCCGGGGATCACCGTCTCCGCGATCGCCCTGTTCCCCACGCTGGCGCACCTGTGAACACGCGGGCGGCCACCGCATTTGCGGTCACCATCCGGCCTAGCCCACACCACCCCGGCACCACCGTCCAAGGCGACTCCAAGCGACCACCACACCTCGCGTTGCCGTACCGCCGAAATCACATCGGATCCGGTGATCGGACGAGACTGTTCAGCTCATCGAGAACCTCATCGAACGCGGCCGTCGGGATGCGGAAGTCTGTGCCCTCCGACGCGCTGAGGCGTCCACGTACGTAGGCGAGCATGGCGAGTTCACGCTCGAAGTCTGCTGCGGTTCGGTCGCCCATGGCCTCATCATGCCGTGCGTGGGCGGTGAGCCGAACTGCGCCACTAGCCTCTCGAAAAAAGAACTGTCAGTGCCGCATTCACCACCACGACCCCATTCCAGAGAAGACGTACCGTCACCGCGTAGACACCTCATCCCTCCGGACCTGGCGACTCGCCGCGGACCCTCCAAACCGGCACCAGCGGCCCTATGCCCTTACCCACGCACATGCCACGGAACCCCCCAGCGTCAACGATGTCCGCGGGGATGCGCTGGCGGCTCCTATGTTCGTCTGTCTGACAGGGCCGACCTTCAACCGGACGGACCCCTGAAAACGCACTGACCTGCACTTCCTCGACCGAACACCCTCGGCCTGCCCATTTACGCAGCAGCTTGCTGCGTAAATTCCCATCACCGCGCCCTTCCTCGTCTCGAGGAGCGGCCCGGTGCCCCAAGGTCGACATGAAGAGCGGACGTATCGGCACGCCCGGCTTCACCACCTGTCGGTCGGATGCGAGAAGATGGCAACGATGAGTCGAGCAGAAGAAATCGAGCCCGCCGGCTACGGCGCATTGCTCGAGGACATCAAGTCCCAGGTCCGCACCGCCCGTGTCCACGCCGCCCGCAAGGTCAACACGGAGCTGATCCTCCTGTATTGGAAGATCGGGAAGCTGATCCGCGCTCGGCAGAGCGAGGAAGGGTGGGGAACCCGGGTCATTGCCCGGCTCGCCGACGACCTCCGCACCGAGTTCCCCGGCATGCGAGGACTGTCCCAGCGCAACCTCGTCTACATGCGCACCCTCGCCACCGAATACCCCGACCCCATTGCGCAGCACCCTGCTGCGCAATTGCCGTGGGGACACATCCTCGTCCTCCTCGACCGTCTCCCCGACCCCCATGTCCGCGACTGGTACGCCAGCCAGGCCGCCCATCACGGCTGGTCCCGCGCCACACTCGTCCATCACATCAGTTCGGATCGGCACCTGCGTGTCGGTGCCGCCCCGAACAACTTCCCCACCACGCTGCCGGCGCCCGAATCCGACCTCGCCCACGAGATCCTCCAGGA
>NZ_JBFUHV010000428.1:0-1576 GCF_056402215.1 Rhodococcus sp. P4_B6
ATCGACGAGACCTGATCGCGCCACCAATCACCGCGCTCGCGCTGGTCGTGCTCGTTGCTGCGCAACGTATCGACGGAATACAACGTCAGAGCACCTTCTCACACCGCTATGCCGAAACTGCGACTCGTGCCACCGTCGACGCTAGCGCGCGCCGGCGCCCACGCCAACGGCGTGATCATCGCAGAGCCCGCTTGAGTAGCTTTCCTGTCGCGTTCATCGGCAAGGTATCCCTGAACTCCACCAGGCGCGGGTACTTGTAAGCCGCCAACCGTTCCCGTGACCAGCCGATCAGGTCTTCCTCCTTCAACTCCGATCCGGGCTCGCGGATGACGAAGGCTTTCACTTCCTCACCGATTCGCTCATCSGGGATTCCGACGACGGCCACGAGGCTGACCTCTGGATGGCCGRTGAKCACCTCCTCGAGCTCGCGCGGRTAGACGTTGAAGCCTCCCCGCACGATCAAGTCCTTGGCGCGATCGACGATGRAGTAGTAGCCGTCCTCGTCTCGCGTTGCGATATCGCCCGTGCGGAACCAGCCSTCGCGGATCACTTCCTTTGTCGCCTCGGGCCGCCCCAGGTATCCCTTCATCACGTTGTATCCACGTACGGCGAGTTCTCCTGGYTCMCCGGCGGGGACCTCGTTCCAGTGATCGTCGATGAGCTTCACCTCTACYCCCCAGATCGGTTTGCCGATCGATCCCGACCGGTTTGGTTGGTCGAGCGGGTTGAACGTGACGGTGGGACTGGTTTCGGAGAGTCCGTAGCCTTCCCGGATCCCGACACCGAAGACATCCCKGAACCGCTCCAGCACATCGACGGGCATGGCAGCTGCGCCGGAMAGCGCGATTCGCAGGAGACCGGCGAGGTCAACGTCTATTCCGTCAGCGGCCYTRTTGAGCAGAGCCCAGTACATCGTCGGGACACCGGCGAAGACTGTCACCCGGTGCTGCGTGATCAACGCCAGGGCCTCGGCTGCGTCGAATCGTGGCAGCAGGACCAGGGTGGCCCCCATTGCGAAGCCGGCGTTCAGCTGTACGGTCTGTGCGAASGAGTGGAAGAGCGGAAGAGTGACCAGGTGTACGTCGTCGGCKCGGGCGTCGAGCAGTTGGTTATGCCCGATGGCGTTGAGGACCATGTTGGCGTGGGWGAGCTCCGCCCCCTTCGGCTTGCCGGTCGTCCCGCTCGTGTACAGGACCACCGCTGTGTCCGTTGCCTCGGTCACCTGCAGGACSTCTTCCGCGGGGTGTTCGGCCAATGCSTCAGCCAAGGTTGTTCCCACGCCTGGCTCATCGAGCAAAGCGGGGCCAAGGGTGACCAGTTGCTCGCAGGATTCGACGTCCTGGAATCCCCGCCACGCCTCGTCGTCGAGCCCCGGCACGGTACAGAAGTATGCCGTCGCGCCCGAGTCACGGAGGTGGTAGGCAACCTCCTCCCGCTTGAGCATCGTGTTGAGCGGCACGACGGCTCCACCGGCCTTGAGGATGCCGAAGTAGACAATCGGAAACTCGACAACATTCGCGATCGTCAGGGCAACGCGGTCGCCTGAGCGCAACCCCAGGGAGAGAAGATATTGGGC
>NZ_JBFUHV010000429.1:0-1558 GCF_056402215.1 Rhodococcus sp. P4_B6
CTTTTACTCGTCCCGTTCGATCCGGTCCCCCACACCYCAACGARGCTGRGGAGGCGGGAGGGTGCGCCCGACMCGCCGCCCACTCGCCTTCCCGCGCCGCTCCATAGTCATACCCACAGCMTACCACCCCACCCCACRYAMMCCAAMRCAGTCGAAAATCGMGAAACACCCAAACWTGTTGATCRACAACASATTAYGAACCTTACAAYCTAATRTTTGTGCAYAACASACGTAAASWMTTATTCACCAAYTGATTACCSAAACAYGTTGTCAATCAACAWCTTTCAAAMASGGYYCAAAACCGGACGAAACAGACACCCGGCGCCCGCCGACACCCCGGCGCCGGCACTCCCCCGRCACCTCGMCGKCGCCCCCACATCACAAACCGGGGACATGTCATCACACCAGGTCACAGCACCATTACGCCCGCGGGTCCCGAGGTCGAATCGATCCCACCCATAACCACCTACACACCGCCCAGAATGGGCAGCAGAGATTCAGCAGCGGTTCGCGTCGCTCGCGGCGACGCCTGGGGAGGGAGCGCGTAATGGTGTTCGAGAGATTCTCCGATCAAGCCCGTCAGGTGGTCGTCCTCGCTGCCGGCGCCGCCCGCACCCACCACCAGAACTCCGTCGGCACCGAACACCTGCTGGTCGGGATCTTCGAGGCCGGCGGCCGCGGAGCGGCAGCGCTGACCTCATGGGGTGTCACCGCGCCGGCACTCGAGAGCAAGCTCGAGGGTGCCAGCGCACCGGCGGGCTCCGCCCCTGCCGCAGGGCACATCCCGAACACCGGCGAAGACGAAGAAGGTCCTCGAGGGCAGCCTGCGCCAGACTGCCCTGCTCGGGCACGAGGAGATCGGCACCGACCACCTTCTCCTGGCCATGCTCGACGACCCTGCGTCCACCGGCGCTCAGATCCTCACCGACCTTGCATCCCTGCCCATCAGCGAGATGCGTGAGCACCTCAGACGCGAACTGGCCCCACAGGCCCACCCCAGGCCCCGCCCACCGCATCACCGACGCCCTCGAACAACCCGAATAGCAGGTTCAGTCGGGGGTGAAGAACAGTTCCATCCAGATCATGAACCACGCCACCATTGCCGCCATCGGCACGAACGAACACACCAACGGGCAGGGCGAAGTTCACACTCGGATCGGCCGCGGCGATGCGGCCCGTGACGGCGACGACCTACGGGGTCATCTGTTCCCCGGTGACGAGGAAAATCACCCGGCGCCCGACCACGACGGCATGGTCACCAAAGCGCTCGTAGAAACGCCCCAACAAGGTCACATCGACCGCGGCCGGGATGCTGCCGATCCAGGCCGGATCCTCGATCAGAGTGAGCAGCCGTCGATGCAAGTCGTCGAGCTCGTCATCGCGTCTACCGATCTCAGCGGCCAGCTCCGGATCATGCGTGCGCAGAACCCGCTCGGCGAGACCGGCCAACTCGGCCGCCACCCGCCCCATCTCGGAGAGCAACTCCTCCGCCTCACCGGAAGCGACATGCTCGGGATGACGCCGGCGGACACTCTCCGCCACATGCTGCACCAACCCA
>NZ_JBFUHV010000430.1:0-1541 GCF_056402215.1 Rhodococcus sp. P4_B6
GTGTATGGCTGGTCGAGTTCGGCGAACTTCATGACGAATCCTTGCTGATCGACACGGTGGCCGGTGCATTGGGGCTGCGCTATATCTCCGCGAGGCCGTTGGGTGAGGTACTGGAAGAGTTTCTCGAGACGCGGAACCTCTTGCTCGTCTTCGACAACTGTGAACAAGTGGTCGCCGGCGTAGCCGAGCTGTCCGCGACGCTGATGCAGGTCTGTCCTTCGCTGAAGATCCTCAGCACAAGCCGGGAGTCTCTCGGTATACCCGGAGAGGCCGTACTGCGAGTCACGCCGCTGACAGTCCCATCTACCGACCGTCAGCCGGCCTTGAAAGGATTGCCGAGGTACGACGCGGTGACGCTGTTCGCTGAACGCGCTGCCACGGCGGTTCCCGATTTCGAACTCACCGAGGACAACAAGGACGCAGTGGCCAAGATCTGTCATCGGCTCGACGGTCTGCCGCTGGCGATCGAGTTGGCAGCGGCCCGCTTGCGGGCACTGTCGCCCGAACAAATCCTCCAGCGCCTGTCCGACCGCTATGCGCTGCTCACGCGCGGAACACGTGGCGCCCCTACGCGACAACAGACTCTTCGACTGTGCTTCGACTGGAGTTTCGACCTGTGCGAGGAACAGGAACAGCACCTCTGGACGCGGCTATCGGTCTTTGCAGGCAGTTTCGGGCTCGACGCGGCGGCGCACGTCGGTGGTCCGGGTATCCGTCCGGACGAGTTGCTCGACGCGGTGACCTCACTGGTTGAGAAGTCGATCCTCCTCAGAGAGGAATCCGGTACCGAGGTGCGGTTTCGAATGCTCGAGACAGTGCGGGACTACGGCCGCGAGATCCTCGCACTGATCGACGACGACACCGCTCACCATCGGCATCTGGAGTGGTACGAATCGCTGGTTCTCGAAGCAGCGTCGAATTGGATGAGTGCACGACAGCTCGACTGGATCGAACGCATGGGTATGGAACTACCGAACATTCGAGAAACCCTGAAGTTCTGTGTGTCCAATGATCCGGCTGCCGGGCTCCGCGTCGCGGGCGCGCTATTCGGGTTGTGGAGTTCCCAGGGGTACTACAGCGAGGGGAGAAGTTGGCTCGACAGACTCCTGGCCGCATACGCAGGCCCACCCACCGTCGAGCTCGTAAAGGCCCTGTTCAGCGGTGCCTTCTTCGATGCGGCGCAAACAGGCGGTCAGACGAGCGATATGACGGTAGACAGGGGGCACACACTTGCAGCATCCATCGACGACCCCGGATTACACGCCTTCATCGCACATGTCGACGGGCTCCTAGCCCTGCTCCGCGGTGATCTCACCCAAGCCTGCACGTACCTCGAGAAAGCGGTAGCGGAGCCCGACACCCGGCGAGAACCCATCTATCGCGTCGGCCCACTAGGCATGCTGGGCATGGCACACGAGTTGCGCGAGGACATGGGGCGGGCGATCGAATACCATGAACAAGTACTCGAGCTCACCGAACAGTACGGCGAAACCTTGTGTCGATCGTTCTCTCTGTGGGGAMTGGGCCTTGCCGTGTGGCAG
>NZ_JBFUHV010000431.1:0-1504 GCF_056402215.1 Rhodococcus sp. P4_B6
ACTCCACCGACCGCGCCACCGCCACCGCCACCACCGACTCGGCACCCACCCCCACCCCGAGCAAAACCCGCGCCAACCGATTCGACGCCGCATCCACCTCCCGATACGTCAACCGCCGCCCCCCACACACCACCGCCACCGCATCCGGATCCACCCCCACCGCCGCCGCCAACAACCCCGGCAACGACACCTCCGGGGCCGACCCCCCACCCACCACCGGCGTCAACCGATCCAACTCGTGCGCGCCGATCGCGGCGAGTGGAGTGCCGGGGTCCGCGGCGAGCAGTTCGTCGATCAACCCGACGACGGCGGCGTGATGCGACCGCAGTTCGTCGTCGCGGTAGCGGTACGGGTTGGCCTCGAACTCGACGATCGTCGATGCCGGGGTGCCGCTGCGATACACGTTGACGGACAGGTCCGGGACGGGACCGGTGGTGAGGATCCGGAAGTCTCCGGTCAGCGACCCGAATGTGAGGTCCTGATCGAACAGCATCACGTTGATCATCGGTCCCGAGATCCTGCGGGCTTCGGCGGACACACCCAGGTCGCGCAGGATGTCCTCGACGTTGCCGCGCTGGTGCCGCATCGCCCCCATCAGTTCGTGCTGCACCCGGGCCACGAGGTCGCCGACCGCGTCCCCGGATCGGACCTGCACCAGCAGGGGCGCGACGTTGGCGAGCATGCCGCTGGACCGTCGCAGAACGGCGGTGGTGCGGGCAGACAGCGGAATGTCGACGAGAACGTCCTCCCGTCCCGTCCGCCGCGAGAGATGGCAGGCGAAGGCGGCGATCAGCGCGGCGGCCGCCGTCGCGCCCGGCCGGCCGCCGGTGTCCTCGAGCCGGGCGACGGTATCGGGCGACAACGCCGTGCGCACGGTCAGGCTGTGGGCGGCGGGGGGAGCCTCGACATCGGTCAGGGAGGCCCCGTTCGTGCGCCTGTGGAGTCGTTCGGCCCAGTAGTCGCGGTCGGACGAGAACCGGTGGGATGCCCGGTAGTCCTCTTCGAGGCGGTGCAGGGTGTGCAGGGCCGCGGCACGGCTCGGTTCGGGGGAACGGTCTTCGACCGCCGCGGTGTACAGGGCGGCGACACGGTTGACCAGCGTCATCGCCGCATATCCGTCGAGGGCGACGTGATGGATCCGGCTGTACCACAGGTGCCGCTCGTCACCCACGCACAGCAGCGACGACTCGCACAGGTGGTCGTGTTCGAAATCCACTCGTGCCGTGTAGTTGTCGTGCATCCACTCCTCTGCCGCCGCCATCGGGTCGGATGCGCCGCGGAAGTCGACGACGCCCATGGCCGCGTCGGCAGGCGGATCGATCACCTGGTGTGGTTCCCCGTCGACGTCGATCAGACGCAGGAAGACCGACTCGTATTCGTGGCCGGCCACGAGCGCGACCTCACGGAACAATTCGACGTCCAGCGGCCCACGAATGTCGACGTACTGCGCGATGCAGATCGGCACATCCGGGGCGAGTTGCTGCGCGAACCACAGCCCGTGTTG
>NZ_JBFUHV010000432.1:0-1490 GCF_056402215.1 Rhodococcus sp. P4_B6
ATCAGTGGCAGAGCAGCGTCGGTGACGCCGAGTACGGAGCCGCCCTGAACGCGGCCGAACAGGACCTCGAGGAGGCCGAAGACGCCTGCCGACGGACCGCAACAGCATTTGACGCGGCAGACCGCAAGGTCGACGAGTTGAAGAACGCAATCCGCACCGAGGGCGGGGAACGTCTCGACCACATCACAGCGGAACTCAAGAACTGGAGCGAGACACTCGAGCACCGGGCACGCAAGGAAGCCCAGTTCCAAGCCCGCATCGCCCATCTCGACGACGTCGTAGCTCCGGCCAACGCGAGAGACATGTCATCGCTACAGCTCCGAGCACGCGCTTTCATGGACAGCCACACAGAACAACTGGAGGCTGTCACCGCGGCAGCTCGCAAGGCCGACGCCCGTCACGCCGACGCACAGCGCGCACACAAATCCGTATCCGACGAATTGGACGATCTCCGTACCCGTCCGGACTCGAAAATTCCAGCCTACCTCCACCAACGGCGCACCGAGTTGGCCGAGTTGTGCGGTATCACCGATCCGCGCCGCGATCTTCCGTTCATCGGAGAACTGATCGATCTGCACGCCGACGACGAACGCTGGCGCACCGCTGCCGAAGCCGAGATGGGCGGCATCGGCCGCCACATCCTCTACAACGAGAACATCCGGGCACAGTTCGTCCGGAACGCCGACCGCCTATCCAAGGGCGTGCGGTTACGGTCAGAAGCGGTCCCCTTCAACGCGTCCACCCCGACAACGATCCCCGATCCCTCCACCCTCGCGGGGAAGGTCCAGTACAAGCCCGGCAGCCCCTTCATCGGTTGGCTCGAAGGATTCATCAACACCACGTTCACCCATGAATGCGTCGACACTGCCGACGCGCTGCTCATCGACGACGGGCGCAAACGCATCACCGCCCACGGGCAGACCCGGCAAGGACGGTCCGGTGCCCACGGTGCGCCGCTACCCAAGGACTACGTCCTCGGATTCAGCAACGCCGAACGCATCGCCGAACTGGAAACGGAGGTCGAACGCCTCACCGACGAGGTACACGCAGCCCACCAACGGGCGGAACAGCTGCACAGTCAGCGCTCGACGATGGTCGATCACCGCGTCACATGGGAAGCGGTGCTCGATTTGAACTGGGCCGAGATCGACACCGGATCCGCCCGCGACGCCATCGACGCGTTGGAGCAGGAACGCGACGCAATCCTGGCTGCCAGCGACAGAATCGCCGAGTTGAAACGACAGCAGAAACAGGCAGAGGAGGACCGCGACACCGCCAGCGAGGCCAAAGCCGTGGCACGCAACCAGCGCAAGGACCTCAATGCCTCCATCGCCGCCCTCGAGCCGCTGGCCGAACGCTACGCCAGCACCCACGCCGCACTGGTGATCACTGGTTCGGTCACCGTGACCGACGCGCAGCAAAGTCTGCTCGACAAAATGCTGGGACTGTCCTACACCGGTGACGCCCACACCCTGCAGGAAGCGTTCGGG
>NZ_JBFUHV010000433.1:0-1464 GCF_056402215.1 Rhodococcus sp. P4_B6
AGCTCAGGTTGTGCTTCGAAAATTCACTCAGGGACATAGTGTTCCGTCGCTCTGCCTGCCATGTAATAACGGGGCGAGCAATCGAGGATTGCCACAGTCATATACGTCATGGCGGACAGACGTGATTGGGCACGTGGGAGAAGCCGGTGCCGCCCTCCATCACCTTCACGGCATGGCTCCGGATGAGATCTGGGCAACCTACAAGCCCGACACGGGTGCGCTCTACCTCCCCATGGAGCATGGTCGAGGCATAAAAGGCAAGTTCAACAATCTGCACCCAGGCCGGATCGCTCGGCAACTCCTTGGGATGGTTTTGGCGGTTCAGCCTACTCGGGACCTGATCGACAGCCACCCGGGACTGACCGACGCGTATTTCTCGGATGCCCCGACAACGATTGCGCCATTTACGCTACACGTCGCGCTCGCCAACGCCGGAATCGCTTACATTCCAGGGCCACTAAGCGCCGTTACCGCGAATCTGGCTAGGAGTTGCAAAAGCGCCAACACAGACTGCAGGGGGTTGCTGAGTCTCCCGCCATTCCTAGTCATGCTGGTCGACGGGCCGGAAGCGCCCATCGCGTCCACACAGATCGACCACTGGTTCGGGCTCTCTGCAAGAGAAACGTTTTCGAGGAGGGAACGAAAGAACCGATACCCGATTGCAGATCAACGAGAAACGCTCGTCCGGCACCTGTACGACGGCATTGCACGTCTCCCCCAGCTGGAGTGACGACCGAACACAGTCAGCAAACGGGGGATACAGTCTGAAGATCTAGCTGTGGTATCTGCTGGCTGGAGGATCCGAACCCCTGAACTCCACCTCGACTGCGCCGTCAGCATGGGCCGGCCCGTCCTACGTGCGCGCGCCGAGCACGCGCGCACGTAGGACGTCGAACAGCACCGATCTCGCTGCCACCTGGCTATACCAAGGTCCCAATGTTCGCGGCGGATTCGCTGGCGACATCATTGCCAGCATTGCGAACCCGGCGGCCGCGCCGTCGATATCGTTCGGCACCGTTGTGGGGCCCGTGCACTAGCGTGTACGTCCGGGCGCGGGCACCGTTCTTCGCCGCGATAGCCTCCGCAACCGGGGCCAGCATACCCACCGACTGGTTCGGGTCGGCGTTCTCGTTCGTCTCCCACGTACCGGGGATGAACAGGTTGAACGTCGACGCACAGCCAACGGGGTCGGACTGGGCGATCGCGGGCACCGACAGCAGAGCGGTTCCGCACACACCGCCGCGACGATGCGACGCCTCCCCCTGCTGTGCACTCTTACCCGTGATACCCAGTGCGACGTTCACTATCCAGAACGTCGGCGGCATCGACATGCCTGATGCAGCACTAGCTGACTCTTCCGTGCTGTATAGCCACCAGCGGATCCGCCTAGCTCCCGGACCCGACATGAGATGTCAGCACCGGAACGTAATGTGCTCGTACGAGTGGCCGACCGGAGAGGACCTG
>NZ_JBFUHV010000434.1:0-1453 GCF_056402215.1 Rhodococcus sp. P4_B6
GAATACACCACATACACCACCACGAACCCCAGACCGGCCACCGCCTCCACCAGATCTCGGCCCGGTTCGATGGCCGCCGCCTGCCCGACATGGTCGAAGAACCGCTGCCACGCCTGTCGGCGGCTCCCTTCCGAGTCGCCGGTCAGGAGGTGGGTGAATGCCGACAGGTCCGCCAGGCCGCCGTCGATGTCGAACATCACCACCCGCTCGCTGCCGCTCACCTGCCCGACCCCAGCCACCTGGCGCGCGGAGGTCCCGGCGCCACGCCCACCAGCGCGGATTCTGGGGTAGCCCCATCCCGTGGTCACCAGGGAGCCTTAGAGAACGCAACACCCATGTCAACGCACCACTCCTCGCAAACGCCTGTTCCGAGGGGTGCGCAGTCCACGAGGAAGGTACGTCGTGTCGATGCCCGTCGAGATTCGTGAGCGCCGAGCCGGGCTGTCGCGCTCTGCGCCGGCTCTCCCGAGACATAGGCGATCGCCAGGTTGAGGCCGTATTGCCTTATGATCTCGCACCGCCTCAGCACGCTCCATCATGGGCATGGTGGTCTTCCATGTGATGCAAGCGCGGAAAAACACCTCGCCCGCATGCGAGACCGTCCCTGATCCGTCAGGCGCCGGGGACGAGAGAGCCTGGCACCGCAACCCGATGCACCACTGCCCCATGCACCTGTCCGATCCCCGAGTACGCGATTCGACCCGTCGGCACCCTGAACACCGCCCGGGCCCGCTGGACCACACCCCACGGGGTCCGCACAGCCGCCGCGCCACCGACACCCCAGGGCGCTGCTCACTCGAGTTGGCCGTCCAAGAATTGCGCAGACCCCCGACCGAACGACCAGTCCGCTCGAGTGTTCGCCACCACCGAGATAATCAGGTCTGTTGACGCCAGCCCAGTTTCCACCGCAAGCGCTTCTGCCAACGCTTGATACATTGCCTGCTTCTGCTCCTCCGTTCGACCCTGCTGCACGATCTCGACAAGCACTATGTCGTCGGTGCGTTCGAATCCAAGCCCCGTATCCTCGGCAATGATTTGGCCCGGCTTGTGCTCGGTAATGACCTGGTAACGATCACGCGCAGGCGCTGCAAATGATTCGCGCATGACGGCCTGCACGACGTCCGCGATCTGACGCAACTGCGCTTGGGACCGCCGGTTCTCGACGAGGTGAATATGGACGAGCGGCATTGTCTTCCACTGCATGTGGACCTGGGCTGGGGTGCTGGTTTCAGCAGCCCAGCCCAGGTCGGTGTCGGATGTGGCTAGACAGTATGAGGGTATGGGCTGGGGCCCACTCCACATGTGAACGTGGGTTGCCGACAGGAAACGGGTCCTGGCCGGTAGAGCCACAAGATGTGGGAGGCCCCAGCAATGAATCAGCGTACGAGTGTCGGATTGGATGTGCACGCACGATCGGTCGTCGCGTGCGGCCTCGACGGGCGGACCGGTGAGC
>NZ_JBFUHV010000435.1:0-1408 GCF_056402215.1 Rhodococcus sp. P4_B6
GATTTGTTGGGACAACAGTCCATCCGAATCGTTTTGGTCGATCTTCAAGCATGAAGAATACTATCGGCACGTCTATGCAACGAAGGCTGATCTCGTTGCTGGCGTTGACAACTGGATTGTCTTCTACAACACTGTTCGACGGAACTCTACGGTGGGGATGCACAGTCCCGACAGCTACGAGAAGTTGCTTCAGGTGGGAGTCGCCTGAGGCACGCAACCCCCTTGTCCACCGTTCGGGGGGAACCTCAGGGTGCCTGTCCGGGCGAGGGTTCGGGATGGGCTCAGCGAGTGGGTGTCGGGGCGAGGGAGTCGTCATCAGCGGGTGACCATCCGGTTGATGTGCTGGGTGCGTCACCATCGTATGCGGCGTGGAGCAACCACCGCGTTTCCGGGAAGTGAGGTCGTCGTGACTTCTCGGGGCGGACGACCTGACCGCCATCGATACTGCGATGGTCGAGCAGCGTTGCGTCGTGGGCGGTGTCTTCGTCCTCGGCGGCTGGGTTGCTCCCGGAATGGGGGCACTTCAGTCCCGGTAGGTCGGGGCGGGTGGATCGCGGGGCGGGCCGAGGGCGGTCAGCCAACGTCGGTAGAGGGTCGTCCACGTCCCGTCGGTGCGCATCCGCTCGAGGGTGCCGTTGACCCGGTGCACCAGATCGGTGTTGGTCTTGTTGATGCCGACGCCGTACGGCTCGAATTCCAGTGCGGGACCGCCGATCTCGAAGGTCGAGTCCTGGGCGGCGAGGCCCTCGAGAATGGTGTCGTCGCTGCTGGCGGCGTCGGCCTGACGCTGTGGGAGGACGACCAGGCAGTCAGCCCGGAACCGTACCGGCGAATGACCCCCGCCTGGGTGTTCATGGTCTGTTCAATCCCCGTTTCCGCTCGGGACACGCAGCCGCCGAGATCGAGAGCGCAGGCTTTGGGGTATGAACACTGCGGAGGAAGTGCGCCAGCTGTCGCAGGTCGCGGTACGGTTGCTGAACAAGTTCCCGGCCGCATCGCGGGAGGCGGTCGGGACCGCGGTGGGCGAGGCGGTCGCCCAGTTTTCGGGATGCCCGATTCGGGATTTCGTTCCGTTGCTCGTCGAGCGTGCGGCGACGGTGAAGCTCGGCTCGTTGCTCGCGGCATGACTTTTTGACGTGATGGCGGAGGACCCGCGACGCATCAGCTCTCGACTGACCACCCGGAAACCGGTTACCGGTCACTGCCACCGGCCCTGCGGGGCCGTGCGAGGAACCCGCCACCCTGCCTGGCCCGGATGGCGGGTTCCGTTGTTCACCCGTGCCCGCGCTCGACAGCGAAGACTTCTCGCTGCGGGAACGGCGGTGCGGGGGGCCCTGCTCGGCGTCTTCGGCACCCGAGTCCTGGGAAAGCCGTTCGACAACACCGTCAAGGCCATCGAAGCCCGCAA
>NZ_JBFUHV010000436.1:0-1371 GCF_056402215.1 Rhodococcus sp. P4_B6
GCCTCCGCGGGTTCGGGCAGCGGCAGGTCGGGGATCGTCGACTCACCGAGCAGCACGGCGGTGAACGGCGCGTCCTTCCACAGCGGCTCTCCCAGGTCGAGCAGCGCGTCCTCCACGAGAACGACACCTTCCACCGACGGCGCCGCCGCCAGCACCGCCAGGGTGCGCGCGACTCCCGACGCCACCCCGGCGCCGCCGCGCAGGGTGAGGATCAGTTCGGCGCGGGGGCCGCGGAGAGCGTCGGCCACCAGTTCGCCGGGGTCACTCATCGGGTGCCGGGAGCATCCCAGGGTCACGTAGCGGACCAGATCCTCGGCGTCGGGTGCGAACCGCAGCACGTCCAGCGGTTCGACGCCCAGGAACGTCACCGATGCCGCAGTCGGCTCCGGTCCCCCGATCTGCCCCAGCAGGTGCGCGCGAACGGAGGCCACAACGCTGTCAGTCACCCCGCCATCAAACCACCGAACCCGCTCACCCGTCCTCCGGCCTCTCGAGCCGGTAGCGTCGGAGCATGGTCTCGGTACTCGCAGTGTCCGACGAGACGATCGAGTCGCTGTGGAGTTCGCAGGTGCGCGCCATGGACGTCGACCTGATCCTCGGTGCGGGCGACCTCCCGTTCGACTATCTGGAATACCTGATCGACGCCCTCGACGCGCCGTGTGTCTTCGTGCCGGGCAACCACGACGCCGACCTGTCCGGCTATTCCGCGGGACGGGTCGGGTGGATGCGGGCGGGACTGCCCTCGGCGTGGCCGGGCCCGTGCGGTGCGGTCAACGCGGACGGCCGGATCGTGCGGATCGCGGGCCTGCGCATCGCCGGCCTCGGCGGATCCATCCGCTACAACGACGGCCCCAATCAGTGGACCGAGCGGCAGCAGCGGCGGCGGGCGCGCAACCTGGCGCTGACGAGCGCGTGGCACGCGCGCCGCTCCGGGGTGTCCGGCGTCGACGTGCTGCTCACGCACAGCCCACCGCGGGGAGTCGGCGACCAGGAGGATCCGCCGCACCGGGGTTTCGAATGCTTCGAGAACCTGGCGGGCAGGTTGCAGGCGCGCGTCATGATCCACGGGCACGTCCACCCGTACGGCCGGGCGGCCGAGGACCGCACGCTCGGCGCGACGACGRTCATCAACACGGTGGGATTCACCCTGATGGAGTTGTCGCCGGGCGCCGAACCGAGCATCGTCAGGCGCCGGCATGGCACGTGACACCGGGTTCCCCGCCGCCGACGCCGAGAACGACTTCACCCGCCAGCGTCGTCGCGCCGAATTGTCGCGCCTGGTCAGCTGGCTGCGCCGCGAACCGGACGACGTCAACGAGATCCTGCCGTTCGACGAGGTGGTCGCGGCCGTCGGCCGGGTCGGGGAACGGT
>NZ_JBFUHV010000437.1:0-1368 GCF_056402215.1 Rhodococcus sp. P4_B6
GTACCATGCCTCCATAGCCGAGTTGACTACAGTTCCCGTGTAACAGCCTCTAAGCCAGTCTTTTTGAACTAGCGCCGTGTTGTGCTTATTGAGATTGCCGGCAAATACGTCGCCAATCATCAGTGGCGGCGCGGAGTCCTTACTGCCCTGCGAAGCGAGCTTTGCGCTTTGATTAACGACATCGCCCATATAGACGACATCCGATATGCCGCTGCCACTGTAGCCCGCCTTCACCATCAACGCACGGCCATAATCCATGCCGAAGCCACATTTCAATGGCGTCGAGTAACCTGCCTTATTCAGCTTGTAGTTCAGAATTTTCACCAGAGAATTTCCACTGGCGGCAACACTGAAGACTGCATCTATATCCGCCTTTGTCGGCGTGTTGTAGACCGCCCACACACAGTCACCCACAATATTGATCTCGCGCGCATTCGGATTCCCATTCATCACCGCCACCATCTCCGAGATGAACGCTCGGTAGAGCTTTGCCAGCGCGGGGCGCTTGTACAACCCCGGCAACTTGCTTGAATCACGGATGTCCACAAACAACGCTGAGCAGTAGGCGTAGAACCCGTTCGTATAGGTAAGGCGGTCCCGATCGGGCAGTTCCTTGACTTCCTCGTAATTTCCTTGCGGCTGCCCAAGGATGGTGTCGATGCGGGAGGCACTCGCCACGTAGTCATATGCTTTGTAGTTGCTATCCATGTCACGACCCCTGCGCGCCGACGATGACGGCTATGACGGCCAATGTGGTAAGTGCACCGAATAGCGCGAAGATCGCGCGATTCGCCCAATTGAATTTCGCATGCGCGACGACTGCGTTCGCGTGGATCTGGTGAGCGATGTGCCGGGTCAACTCATCGTGGTTACCAGTTAGAGCGTGTAGAACCTTCTCGTACGTAATACCGTCACCGTTGTACTTGCTTGCCACGTCACCGAAGAAGAGCGGATTCGTGACGTCGTCCGCGCTGCGTTGAGGTTTCCTTCGAGGAACCAATGCCAACGCGGCGCAGACCGCGGCTGTGGTGATGCAGGCCGCGCACGCGACGGCGATCACATTCAGCACCAGACCGGGGTCGGACTGGTTCTTGACCAGGTTGTACAGAACACCGGCAGTCACACCCCCCAAGGCAAGGACCACGCCGACCTTGGACTCCGCATGACGGATCCACTCGTTGATCAGCGACAGCGCCTTCCATGCCTGATCAGGTTCGGGGGTGACTGGTGGGTCTAGTTCGGGGACTGACATCGAATTCCTGCCTGCGAGGGGGCGCGGCGCGCCACAGATGCTCACATTCAACACGACCRGTCCGACATCGATGTACTCGATGCGCCTCAGGCGCGATAGTCGCCCCAGTAGTGAGC
>NZ_JBFUHV010000438.1:0-1361 GCF_056402215.1 Rhodococcus sp. P4_B6
GCGGCGTGCCGGTCACCGTGTGTTCGACGCCGGTCGCACCGGTCCTTGACCGGGCCCGGTCCTGTTGAAGGTCGGAAAGATGCTGGTCAATGATTCGAATTTCTCATCTCGAGAGTTTGCACCTGAGCGTGTCCGAAACGTTTACCGGCTCGCGGGAGCCGCAGGCCCTGTTCACACGATCAAGAAGCCTCGTCGACGTGGAACAGGCCCCACACCTGCACCCGCCCCTGCGCGGACTGGGCGGACACCTTGACGCGCCCTTGCAGTCGAAGACTCTGCGCGTGCCCGGGGCGCCCCGTCGTGCGACAGACAGCTCCTTCGGATTCCTCATCCGAGACGAGACCGTTCCCCGGAGTCTTCGTCCGGCTTTGATTGCGAAACAAACTTCCCAGCAGTTCTTTTCGGTCGATCGTCAGTTCCTGACGTCGAGACGTGCTGGCTCCGAGACCCGAATCACCACCTAATGGTGCCGGTAAGGGGGACTACTGTTCCTCGGACCGATCCCGTGGCCGCAACACCGCCCCGATCCAGGGTAGGCCCATGCTCCGCGAGCAATGGCGCTCCCCCGACCACCGGCCGCTGTGTGTCGGTGACGTGCTGGTCGTGGTCTCATGGCGATCGTTCGAGACTGTTGAGCTCATCGAGGACCTGGTCGACGGCGGTGGTCGGGATACGGAAGTCATTGCCCGCCGACGCCCGCAGGCGGTCGCGTACGTAAGCGAGCAGGGCGAGTTCACACTCGAGGTCTGCTGTGGTTCGGTCGCTCACGATCTCATCCTGCCCTGAGCGGGCGTGATCCGCTCGACGCGTTGAGAACGAACGCTGCGGTGTGGCATGCGCGGCCAATGCCCCTTTCAGGGGACATGCCGTCTCCACCTGGTCAACGCCCTGTTTCGCCGAACCAATCGTCGGTCGGACGAATCACCGTCGCAATCTCGGGGCCCGTACCCGTGTCCCACGTCCGCAGGCCCCGACAGCATCCGCGCCGACTCCGACAAGGCACTGCCAAACTTGGCTCCGGCGGCGACGCGGGTTGGTGCTCGGCCTCTTCAGCTGCACTCCCAGGGCTGGCGAGGCCCTCGGCGCTTTCGGCGGTCTGGCCGCAAGTCCGCTACCGCGGGATGGTGTGTTCCACCCGTTCGTTCGGCAAAGGCGGCCGGCGTGCTTTCGGATCCCTTCTTCGCACGGATCCGGAAGCACATCTGCGTGTTCGGGTGGTTTACGCGAAGCCGACGTACTTGGTCTCGAGGTACTCCTCGATGCCTTCGGTGCCGCCTTCGCTGCCGAGTCCGGACTGCTTGACTCCACCGAACGGCGCGGCGACGTCGGAGATCACTCCGCGGTTGACGCCGACCATGCCG
>NZ_JBFUHV010000439.1:0-1316 GCF_056402215.1 Rhodococcus sp. P4_B6
AGAGGGATCGCGAGGAATTAACGTCGCTTTTAATGATGATGGCGTTACCGTTGTGGCATGGCGGATGCGGCAGAGGCGCTGGGATGGCGTTACGAGACTATTCGTGGGCACTTGAACGAGCGCCAACGTCGGGTGTGGCTGGGGGTCGAGGCCGCGCAGCTCGGTCCCGGTGGTGTGGCGATCGTGGCCTCCGCGACGGGTGTGGCCGCCGATACCGTGCGCCGTGGCCGCGCGGAAGCCGAGGAGGTGACATCCGCGGTGCCGGTGGAACGTTCACGTAAACCCGGCGGCGGCCGTAAACGTGCGGAGGCCCATGAGCCCGAGTTGGTGGCCACGCTGGAGGCGCTGATCGATCCCGACACCCGTGGCGACCCGGAGTCACCGCTGCGGTGGACCTGCAAGTCAACCCGTGCCCTCGCGCGAGCGCTGACCGAAAATGGCTATCAAGTCAGCGATTTCGTGGTTCGGCGACTGCTCAAGGAACTCGGCTACAGCCTGCAGGCCAACGCCAAGACCACTGAGGGCCGCCAGCATCCCGACCGCGACGCCCAGTTCCGGTATCTGCACGAGCGGACCGAAGAGCACATGGCGTCGGGGGATCCCGTGATCAGCGTGGACACCAAAAAGAAGGAGCTGGTCGGCAGCTACAAGAACGGCGGCCGGGAATGGGCCGCGGCCGGGCAACCCGAGCACGTCAAGGTTCACGACTTCGTCGATCCCGCACTGGGCAAGGCCAACCCGTACGGTGTCTACGACCTCGCCGCCGACGCCGGATGGGTGTCGGTCGGCACCGATCACGACACCGCCGCGTTCGCGGTCGCGACCATCGGCCGTTGGTGGGACGCGGTCGGCTCGGGCACCTACCCGCACGCCGGTCGTCTGCTGATCTGCGCCGACGGCGGCGGATCCAACGGCTACCGCACCCGGGCGTGGAAGACCGAGCTGGCCGCGCTCGCCGCCCGCACCGGACTGACGATCACCGTCTCTCACCTGCCGCCCGGCACCAGCAAATGGAACAAGATCGAGCACCGGCTGTTCTCCCACATCTCGATGAACTGGCGCGGACGCCCACTGGAGAGTCACGAGGTCATTGTCGAGACCATCGCAGCCACCACCACCCGCACCGGCCTGCGCGTGCGCGCCGAACTGGACACCGCCGAATATCCCACCGGCGTCAAGATTCCCGACCGCGACATGGCCGCCCTCACCGACACCGGAACCCTCACCCGCCACGACTTCCACGGCGAATGGAACTACACCCTCCACCCGAACCCCGACACGCCCGAACCTGACTAAGTTAATTCATCGCAGGCCCT
>NZ_JBFUHV010000440.1:0-1315 GCF_056402215.1 Rhodococcus sp. P4_B6
CCCTCTCGACCGCGACAACGACATGCAGCAGCAACGTCAGCACGACCGCCAGCGGGACCAGCGGCAGGACCGGCGCGCCGACACCACCATCCTCGACCAGATCCTCCTCGACGGCGCGGCCAGCAGCAGCACCCAGCTGTAGCGCGGCCGCCTGACCAGGGGCCTGCGGCGATCAACCGCTTTCCCACAAGGCCTGACTGGCTCGCATCCGACGTCACCCGTTTTTCGAACCCGGCGAGAAGACCATCATGAGCACGACCGACACCCGCACGACCGAGACGGCCGGCACCACCGCCGCCACCACATTCAGTAGTACCGCCGACCTGACCAGTGCGCTGATTCGCGCGGCGATCGCGCACGGCGAACACGAGAAGCGCACCGGGGCAGAGGATCCGAACTGGCCCGACTGGTACGCCGCCTACATGGTCGCCGAACAGGCCGGAGCAGAGCTGCCCGCCTAACTGTCCTCGAAATCAACCACCGATTTGCCCCTCACCCTGCCCTGCTCTCCAAGGAGAACGCCATGTCCACGATCCACCTGCACCAGACCACCACCGCCACCCCGGAACAATTCCTCGACGCGCTCACCGACTTCGGGCCCGGCCGCGAGACGCTGTTCGGTAACAGCGCCGACGACTACCTGCAGGTGCACGAACTCGGCACCACCCAGGCCGATGTCACCGAAGGCTCCGGCGGGGCCTGGGAACGCCTGCACTACGATTGGACCGACCCCCACCGCATCGTCATGACGACCACCGACTCCAACCTGTGGGGCGGAAAGTCCGGCCACACCTACACCCTCACCCCGATGCCCGATGGGACCACCGACGTCGACGCCGTCGTGGTCCGCGACGGCAAGAACCTCAAAGGACGAGCGCTCGGGGCCCTGCTCGGCGTCTTCGGCACCCGAGTCCTGGGAAAGCCGTTCGACAACACCGTCAAGGCCATCGAAGCCCGCAACCACAGCCCCAAGACGGCGAASAACACCTGAACCCSRCRGYCGCGCCGTCGRGCACCGCAACYGAGGTGCTCGACGGCGCCACCGTGTCCGGCAGATCCGCCGAGCGAAGGCGAGCCGGTGATGTCCGTGTCGGGCGGACCTGAGGTTCCCCCCGGAAAGTGGACACCGACTTGGCGGGACACCGGTCCCGCTGGAAGGATGTCCGTATGCCCCCTCGCAAGCGTCGGTCGTTCACGACCGAGTACAAGGTCGAGGCTGCCCACCGGGTGATCGACTCCGGTCGCACCATCGCAGAGGTCGCCCGAGAACTCGGCCTCAACGAGAGTCTGTTGGGTGAATGGGTCAAACTCGAGC
>NZ_JBFUHV010000441.1:0-1303 GCF_056402215.1 Rhodococcus sp. P4_B6
TCGATTTCGCCGAGTTCGACGCGGAAACCACGAATCTTCACCTGAAAACCTGAAAATCCGAGCGACCCACATACTCGAGCACCGGCCCACCCGGACCCTCCCGCCACCGCACCACATCCCCCGTCCGATACATCCGCTGCCCCGGACCACCGAACGGATCCGCAACAAACCGCGCCGCCGTCAACCCCAACCGATTCCGATACCCCCGCGCCAACGCCGGACCCGACAAATACAACTCCCCCGCCGCCCCGAACGGCACCGGCCGCAACCGCGCATCCAACACCACTTCACCGAACCCACCAACCGGACCACCAATCGTCACCGACTCCCCCATCACCAACGGCTCGCTCGCATTCGACATGATCGTGGCCTCCGTCGGCCCGTACGCATTGAACATCTCCCGACCCGGCGCCCACCTCGATACAAGTTCCGGCGGGCACGCCTCACCGGCAACCACCAACGTACCCAACACATCCAGACCGGACGGATCCAACGACGACAACGCCGTCGGCGTCAACACCGCATGCGTCACCCCCTCACAATCCAGGATCCGCGCCAACTCCTCCCCGCCATACACCGTCGGCGGCACCACCACCAACCGGCCACCCATCCCCACCGCCCACACCAACTCGAACACCGACGCATCGAAACTCGGCGACGCACACTGCAACACCCGCGCACCGGTGACCGATCCAAAACCCGAACGCTGCGACGCCACCACATTCGCCAACCCCCGATGCGTCACCACCACCCCCTTCGGCAGACCCGTCGACCCCGACGTATAGATCACATACGCCGCCTGACCCACCCGCACCGGAGCACCCCGATCCGCATCCGACACCGCCCCCGCCGACACCGACGACAACCGCTCCACCGTCTCGGCATCATCGAGCACCACCCACCGCACCGCACCCGGCAACCGATCCACCGAAGCCGACACCGTCACCCCCACAACCACACCCGAATCAGCAACCATGTGCTCGATCCGACCCACCGGATACTGCGGATCCACCGGCAAAAACGCCGCACCCGTCTTCGCCACCGCCCACACCGACACCACCGACTCCACCGACCGCGCCACCGCCACCGCCACCACCGACTCGGCACCCACCCCCACCCCGAGCAAAACCCGCGCCAACCGATTCGACGCCGCATCCACCTCCCGATACGTCAACCGCCGCCCCCCACACACCACCGCCACCGCATCCGGATCCACCCCCACCGCCGCCGCCAACAACCCCGGCAACGACACCTCCGGGGCCGACCCCCCACCCACCACCGGCGTCAACCGATCCAACTCGTG
>NZ_JBFUHV010000442.1:0-1274 GCF_056402215.1 Rhodococcus sp. P4_B6
ACCTTGCGCTGATCTACATGCGTCAAGACGCCGACGCCATCGAGTCGATCGTGTTCGACGGAGTGACGCCTCCATCGGCTGGTGCCCTGGCGTGGACCTGGGCCAGCGCTCGCCAAGCATTCGACAACATGGTCCAGGCGTGCGAGGACCAGCCGGCATGCAAGGAGCGCTATCCCGACCTGGGGGCCACGTTCATCCGGCTGGTCAATGAGCTTGAAGCGAAGCCCATCACCACGACGGTCAACGTTGAGGGTGTAGGAGAGACGAAGGTTGTCGTCGACGGCGGAATGCTGCTGAACTGGTTCGTCCCCGTGGCTACCCATCTACCGAAGGAGTTCCCATCCACGGTCGATGAGCTCGCACACGGGAATGCGCAGCCCATTGCATCGCGGTGGGCCGAGGTGTGGGGGCATCCGGAGAGGGGCGTCCTCCATTGGGGCCTCACCCTGAGCATTTGGTGCCGTGAATGGATCCCGTTCGAGACCGTCRAGCAGTCACTGCAACAGGCGGAACAGGAATTCCCTGAACTCCCGGAGTCCGTTCGGGCCCAAGCGCCACAGCTGCCGTTCCTGCGCGACGCCTGCGAGGTGTGGGACGTGCCGAAGGCCCCTGACTCGATCCGAGACATCACCGTCAGTGACATCCCTTCGCTTGTGCTGTCGGGTACCTACGACGGGCAGACCGGAGCGGTGTGGGGCGACTACATCGCGAAGGATCTCTCGCAATCCATAGTCGCGGTAGTGCCCGGAGCTGCACACGGTGTGTATGCAGAGCCGCCGTGCGGAGCCGAGATAATCGCGTCGTTTTTCGACAATCCGGAGAACCCGGACACATCCTGCACGGACACGACGCCACTGCCGGCATACGACATTCTCGCGCCACGCTGATGACGACCGAGGTGTTCGCCGTCGGTGGCCCCGAGTTGTCGCGCCGGGCGGTGCTAGGCGGGGCGGTCGCCGGGTTGATTGTGCTCGTGTCGCCGGCATGTTCGTCGACGGAGTCGACCACCACAGCCACGAGCGTCCCGGCGAACGCGAAGGACGCATTCAACGAGCTCGACGCCAAGATCGACAAGGCGATGCGGGACTACGCGATCCCCGGGGTTGCGGTCGGCGTCATTACCGACGGTGACGAGTACATCAAGGGGTACGGGGTCACCAATGTCGACCACCCGACCCCGGTGGACGGCGACACCCTGTTCCGGATCGGCTCCACGACGAAGACGTTCACCGGAACGACCGTGATGCGCCTCGTCGACGAGGGCAAAATCGATC
>NZ_JBFUHV010000443.1:0-1269 GCF_056402215.1 Rhodococcus sp. P4_B6
TGCTCGTCGCCCAGGGCGGCACGAACATCATCGGCTGCGGGCGGCGGGGGATCGTGTCACCCGATGACACCGCCGACGAATTTCGTACCTGGATCGCCGAGCACACCAATCCGGAGGCTCGGACGGGATCACTGCGGGACGCGCTGGTCGGGGCGGACGTGTTCATCGGGGTCTCGGCGCCGAACATTCTCACGGGCGAGGACATCGCGGCGATGGCCAACGACTCGATCGTGTTCGCACTCGCCAATCCGGTCCCGGAGGTCGATCCGGTCGCCGCGGGTGAGCATGCCGCCGTGGTGGCCACCGGCCGGTCGGACTTTCCGAACCAGATCAACAACGTCCTCGCCTTCCCAGGGGTGTTCCGTGGTCTGCTCGACGCGCACGCGGTCGATATCACCGACGAGATGCTGATCGCCGCGGCCCGCGCGATCGCCGACAGGGTGTCGCCGTCCGAGCTCAATGCCACCTACATCGTGCCGAGCGTGTTCGACGCGGGTGTCGCGCCGGCGGTCGCGGCGGCGGTGCGTCAGGTGGCCGAACGAGGGCGGCAGCCGCAGAACTGAGCCCAGTCGCTCCTGCATGTACTCGAAGGTGGCCAACAGGCCCGCGCCGCCACGCAGAACCACGGCGCCACAGCATTAACCCGTGCATAGAGTCACGAACGGCGATCGATGTCGACATAGGCGCAGGTGGCGGTCTCCGGCTCTCGAAATGAGCCTTCAGCAGTCTGCCGGGACCAACCGATCGAGCCGACAACTCCACCGATACCTGCCGGGAGCGTCCGGCAGGGCTGCGTCCCGTCGTCGGTGGCATTCCCTGCGCGGACATCTGAGAGTGCGTACTCGGTCCGGTCCGCAAGTAGTACGCACCGTACTACTGCATCCATCAGTACTGCATCCACCCCCCGCACGATCGGGTTGATGCGCCCGGCGAGACCGGCGAAGGTGTGGCCGGTGGGCCAGTGCAGCCGCCAGGACCGCACGTGCGCACTGATCCTCTTCCAGGGCGTCCCTTGCTGACCTCTATGCCTTCGATGCGTGGAGACCCCTACCAGCTGATCAGTACCGAGGCGTCGCCCGCCACTTCCTCCTCACACGTCCCGTCGCCGAGGCGCGAACCGGAGTTTCCGTCGCCGTAATGTTCCCGCCGAGCAGGCGCAACAGGCCGGGTGCACGATAACCGCATGCCCCACTCCAATCCGGTTGCCGCGTGGAAAACCCTCCGCCAGGGTAACGAGCGCTTCGTCAGCGGAGTCTCGATCCACCCCGG
>NZ_JBFUHV010000444.1:0-1252 GCF_056402215.1 Rhodococcus sp. P4_B6
CCAATATACGGGAACAAGTAAACCCACACTGGGGGGTTCGGTCGGGTTCACTGCGGAGTCTGACGGGCGACGCGAGCGTCCGTCCGTTGAGTCTTCCCTCGATGCATCTGCGTTCCCGTTCGCACGAACACATTGAAGTGTTCACTGCACCTGCCGCCTTCAAGCTGTTGGCTGCAGAACCTAGCTGAGTGGGGTAAGCGCGCGGCGTTTGGATAGCAGTGCAACGTCTTTCGAAACTACGCGGTGTTGGAGGTGGGCGAGGACGGCTTGCTGCGTCTCCGGGGTCCAGAAGATCTGGAGGCGTTCCCGTGCCCTCGTGACGGCGGTGTAGAAGATGCTGTGCGAGATGTCCTCTTCGTTGGCGTCGGTTATGACGATTTTGACTGAGTCGTATTCGAGGCCCTGCGCTTTGTGGATTGACACGGCGTAGGCCACCTGAAATGGCACGTTCGTGTTGAGGGAGTCGTCGTCCTCGTCGCTGGTATCGCGTTCAAAGACATCGAAGCGCACCGTCGCGTCCCCAAGCCACTTGAGGTCTTCACCATCGACGTCGAATTCGCTGATCGTTCRATCGAGTTCGACGTCGAACTGCGCCCGGTCGGGGAAGCGCTGGACGCCGACGATCTTCCCCTTGAGGTTGTTGTAGATTGCGCGCCCGAAACGTTCTGTCTCGTTGAAGAGAACGGGGTCACCCTCTTTGAACGTCGAGGCGCCCCATGCGATGCTTTTGCCGGGGTTGCTGCTCTGGAGGAAGCGGTTGATGTTGTTGATTCCGTAGAGGCCGTCATAGTTCAGGCAGAGGATGATCTCGTCATCGCGATGCGCCTCGAACAGCGACTCGTCGAGTTTCGTCGAGTACCCGCTGTGGGCGATGAACTCCGTGATGTCGTCACCGAGGTGTCGCACCCTGTCCCATAGGCCGAGGAGTGACTCGTTCTTGGTGCGAAACGGGGTCGTGAGTTCGAATACCGATGTCCGGGGGATGAATGAGCGGATGACGTTGAACCAGTTGCCGAACTGGATCGACTCGATCTGGTAGACGTCTCCGACGAGCACGAGCAACTTGAATGACGTCTTGTCCATAACCTTGATCAGGTCGGCGTTGCTGACCGTGCTGCACTCGTCGATGACCAACAGGTCGTACTCTGGGTCGGCCGCGGTTCGGTAGGTTTGACTTGCGATCGTTCGGAACGTCGAATTTTGGGCGGTGACGCGACGCTTGAGGTTGTCGATGGCCGGGTTCGTGTGAGCG
>NZ_JBFUHV010000445.1:0-1226 GCF_056402215.1 Rhodococcus sp. P4_B6
CCGAGCCACTCCATCGCGTCCGGGCAGTCCATGAAGGTGACCGGGCCGTCGAARCACCGCTCGGTCTCGGCCCACCAGGTGCCCTGCTCGGGACGTTCGCTGTTGCGGCGGGCCGCCTCCTCGGAGTCGAACCGAACCAGGGCGATGTACGTGCCGTCATCGCGGGTGCCGGAGGTGGAGCCGAGGTAGCCGGTGGCCCCCGGTTGCAGTTCCTCGTTCCACCGATCCATGCATTCGCGCAGCCGCGGCTGATCGGMRACCTTTCCCTGGATGACTTGGATGAACATCAGTAACCTCCTCCCGCGGGGACAATAGGTCCCCTCGGTGAGTGCAACGGTGGCCGACCCGTCGCGGTCCACCGCCGGCGGGCGTCGACGGCCCGCGGCCGCAGCCACTGCGTACCCAATTTTTCTCCGCCGCACCGCGTGGGACAAGGGCGCACACCGGCAGCTCGCCCGGCCCGGGTGGAAGCCGAACGGGCCGTACACCTTCCGCGGCGGGAACGGGCGCATGCGGAGCGAGTGGTGATCGGACGGTGGGTCGTTCGTTCCGCCGTGCGGCCGTCTGATCGACGTCTCCGACGTGGGTTCGGTGTTCAGGTTTCGGGTGATCGCGCACCGGCACCGCCTGGTTACTCGGATGCCTCGATCGGCCCGGGCGCCCACACACAAGATGCGCCCCGTCCCGCGGTCCTCGCGTGCATGTCGGCGCTCCCCGAACTCGCCGAACTCCCCGATGACCTCGTTCGGATGCAGCGTGTACGCCGTGGGCATGACGCTGCGGCGGGCACGGTGTTTTGTCCACCGTCGTCTCCTCGATGTCGACGAAGACGAAGTTGTGCCGCGTTGAGGGTGCGGCTCCCCCGGATGGGCCCAGTGCCGGTGGTCCTACCCGCCGGCGCGTCCGCTCCGAAGGTGAGTCACTCGGTCGTCGCCGACCGTGGGCACAGAGGGCGGGGAGTGGGGGAGTGGGAGCAAAAGAGCTGGTCGGTAGGGGCATTACGTTCCGTCAGGGGTGGGGTGCGGGGGTAAATGGGCGCAAGATCAAGGGTGAAAGACAGTCATCGTTGCGGCGGGTGGCGGATCTGATCAACCCAGCGGGTGGTGTTCGCCCACCTCGACCGAGCCCGGCCCACGTATACCCCGGATCAGCAGGCGGCGCTCGGCGCGAACCGCAACTGCCGCGCCCGTGTGGTGGGGGAGGCCAAACGCACCCATGTCAAGCAC
>NZ_JBFUHV010000446.1:0-1187 GCF_056402215.1 Rhodococcus sp. P4_B6
TCGCTGGATCGCTGGACACCGCGACTGTTCTGCGCCATGGTGACGGCTTCTCCTCCGTTGCATTCGTGATTCCCCGTGACCGGATCGAGGCGCGGGTGCCCACATTGCCGCACGCCGGCACCGTCCTCGATGCGACATCCGGACTGGGGCGCGTCGTTGTCGACGTGGTCAGTAGTCTGCGCAGGGAGCGGCACGAGCTCACCGGKAGTCARTTCGAYGCGATMGCCGACCGAATCGTSGATCTCGTGGCGCTCGCCTACAACGCAGACACGGCCRCCCCCTCCGTCGATGTTCAGGAAGGGTTGGTCACCGCSATCCGRCGCTTTGTTCGAGAGAATGCGCACGACCCGAACCTCACAGGWGCCGTGGYGGCGCCGCGYCTCGGCTGGTCGCTCCGGCACGTTCAGGCCCAGTTGCAGCGGATTGGGACAACGCCGTCGGACCTCATCCGAGAGGAGCGTCTGGCGTTGGCCCGGTTGCGTCTTCAGGACCGTGGCTGGAGCCACCAGAGCGTGACTCAGGTGGCGTACTCGTCAGGATTCGGCGACCTCAGCACCTTCAGTAATGCGTACCGGCGGGCCTTCGGTGAGCGCCCGTCCGACACACGTTCTGCGGCAGCCGAAAACGACTGAATCAGCAGACCCGCGGGCCCGCTCGACGACCAGGCTTGCCCGCGGCTCCGCTCATGTCTACTGCGCGCGACGCAAGCGAAGTGCGCTGACCTCCAAGAGATAACGTCAATGCGGTCCTAGCGTAGATAATATGAATAGTGCAACCACCTCCGAAGTGCGACCGGCACCCGACACCCTCTTCTCTGTCGCCGGGAGGACCGCCGTCGTAACCGGTGGCTCACGAGGGATCGGCGCCATGATCGCCCGCGGCCTGGTACAGGGCGGTGCCCACGTTGTCATCACCAGCCGAAAGGAAGAACAGTGCCGCGCGACGGCCGAAGCCATCAATGCCGGGGCAGACGCTGCGGGAACGACAGGACGCTGCACCCCCGTCGCCAGTGACCTGTCGTCGGCCGAAGGGGTGACCGGTCTGGTCGACTGGCTGGGCGAGCACCTGACAAGCATCGACATCCTGGTGAACAATGCCGGGGCCACCTGGGGTGCGCCACTTGAAGAGTTTCCCCTCATCGGTTGGACGAAGGTGCTCAACACCAACCTTGTCGCTCCGTTCTACCT
>NZ_JBFUHV010000447.1:0-1178 GCF_056402215.1 Rhodococcus sp. P4_B6
AGGTCTGCAGGCCTTGCTTGTCGACGAGCCCGTCGGTCGAGTAGTCCGGCTTCGCGAAGTCGTAGGCGTCCTTGGCGGCGTCGTAACTGATCTGGCTGTCGTTCATCAGGATGGAGATCGCTTCGTCGGGGTGATCGACGACCCATTGGGCGCTTTCCTTGTACGCCGACAGGAAGGCGCGGAATTCATCCGGGTTGGGTGCGAGGACTCGCTCACTGGCGGCGAACACCTGCGGGGTCAGCTTCGGGAACACGTCACGGAATTCGATGATCTTCCGTGCACCCTCCGTGCTTGCGGCGAGGGAGTACGGCGGCACGAGGCTGGCGCCGTCGACCTGCCCGGCCGATAGGGCAGCCACCTGGGTGGCGAGGGGTCCGGAAGCAATGTATTCCACAGTTGACGGATCTACCCCGGACGCCGCGAACAGGCCTTTGGCCAGGGTTTCTCCGCTGCCGGGTCCGACGATCGCGAGTTTGTGCCCGGCGAACTGTTCGACGGAGTCGATGCCCGGCTTGCCGTACAGGATGTACTGCTGCTCGGTGAGGAGGTTGGCGATGATCTTCAGGTCCGAACCCGATGCCCGGGAAGAGATCACCCCTTCGGTGAGCATGGCTGCGACGTTCGCCTGCCCGCTCGCCACCGCCGCGGTTGCTTCTGCGGTGCTCTTGACCTTGATGACCTCGACGTCGATGCCGTTCTTGTCGAAGATCCCCTGCTCGATGCCGGCGGTCACCGCGAGGAACGAACTACCGGTGATCGACGACGCCAACTTGATCGTGGTGCGGCCATTCGCCGACGACAACTCCGTGCCGTTGGCGCAGCCGACGACGAGGGCGAGCACACCGGCACAGGCGCCCGCGAGCAGCGCGCGTCGCTTCATCGCTGTCCGGCCGGGGTCGCGTGTAGTTGCCGCAGCAGGTGCGCTCGCCGGGCCGAGCGGGTAGGAACGTGCCGTTGTCGCCGGCGGGTACCTCTCAGGCATCTGACGGTGTGGTGCGCTTGCCGAATCTGCTCTAGTGCTGTGCTCATATGCCTTGGGACTCCTCAGACGTGCGACGTGCGCGCTGCCGGCAGTCGGGCAGTGCTGGACACGTGCCAGACGAACCGCCGATCGGCACATCGGTGGCGGAATGCGACGGTAGGTCGCGCTGCCGAGATCAACCCGTGGAAATGAGGAG
>NZ_JBFUHV010000448.1:0-1129 GCF_056402215.1 Rhodococcus sp. P4_B6
GCGCTGCATCGAGGTTGTCGGCGGCATCGTCGAAGGTATGCGCTGCCATGCCGATCTGCATCGCGCGGGCCGTACCTCCGATGCATCCGATTTCTTCGGCCACGAGGTGGACGATCATCTCTTCGCGGTCGCGGATTGCCCTGGCGATGGCTCGCAGGAACGCCTTGCGTTCTGGCGTGGGTAGCGCCTCCCATTCGGGTTGAGCGGCGCGGGCAGCCGAGATCGCCTGGTCGACTTCGTGCACTCCGCCGGCCGGGACCCGGCCCATCACTGTGCCGGTTCGCGCGCTGCGGACGTCGATGAACGATTCGTCGGCGCTCGGCGTCCAGATCCCGTCGATGTAGTGACTGCTTCGGAGCGCCGTGAATGTTTCGCTATCGGTTGTGGTGCTCATGCGGATGCTCCCCGCACCAGGTGGTCGAGCAGATGGGCGTAGTCGCTGCGCGGCGGGCAGAACAGGTCGAGGTTGTGGACCTCGTCGCTGAGTGGCTCGATGTGGTGGTATCGGCCGGCCGGTACAAGCAAGACCGAACCTTCGACCATGTGATGGGCGACGTCGTCGATGTAGTAGTTCGCCTCACCGCGGGTGACCATCGCGAGTTGGTCGAAATCTTCGTGCACGTGCGGTCGGAGTTCCATATTTTTCTTCAGCACGTTCATCACGAGCATGACGTCGTCGGTTGCGTAGCCGGACCTGACGACGCCGGGACGGACGCTTTCCTGCTCGAGGCCGTAGAAGTTCACGACCTTGCCGTAGGCGTGTTCACTGTAACTCTCGGACATGCTTTCTCCTGTTGCTCTCCGCGGGAGTGGGTTTCGATGATTTCTCGGCGACCGGGGGTGATGCCGGGTCTGCGTCGGCGATGAGCTCGGTCAGAGTCTCGCCGGCGGCGCGCAAGGCTTGAGCGATTCCCGAGTCGATGTCTTCGGGGATGGAGTTGGTTGTGCCGACGACGGCCAAGGTTGCCCGAATGTTTCCGTCTGATCCGAGTATTGGGACGGCGATGGTGCGAACGCCTTGGACGACGCGTTGGTGCATGGCGATTCGTCGCGCCGCGACGGCTGACAGCTTGCGTTGCACTTGCTGTGCTTGGTCGTCATCGAGGCTTGCGATGAGGCGTTGGCGAGC
>NZ_JBFUHV010000449.1:0-1123 GCF_056402215.1 Rhodococcus sp. P4_B6
GTCTCTGTACACGGAGGAATTCCGGAAAGACGCGGTCGCGCTGTACCGCGCGGCCGACGGCAAACGCACGTACGCGGCGGTGGCCGCGGATGTGGGCATCAGCGGCGAGACGCTACGGACGTGGGTCCGTAAGGACACCGCCCGGAACGGGCGGTCGCAGGACCGCAGTACCGGCGCCGACGGGACCGAGGCGGACGAGCTCGCGCGGCTGCGCGCGGAGAATGCTCGGCTGCGCGGTGCGGAGAAGGAATGGCAGCTCGAACGCGAGATTCTGCGTCGGGCAGCAGCGTATTTCGCCAAGGAGGTGAAGTGAAGACCCGCCGCTGGGACTTCATCTCCGCTCATCGCGCCAAGTTCGGCGTGCAGCGGCTGTGCCGGGTGCTCGGGACCTCCCGCTCCGGCTACTACAAGCACCCGGCCACCGAGCCGGCCCGGGTCGAGCGCCAGGCCGAGGAGGCCACGACGGTCGCCGAGATCCGCGCCACCGATGCCGAGCACCGCAGCGCCTACGGCGGCCCCGCGCGCGCAGGCCGAACTCCGGTCCCGCGGACGCAGGATCAACCGCAAGCGGGTGACCCGGCTGACGCGGATCCACCACGTCGTCGGCCGGCACCTGCGCCGCACCAAGCGCACGACCATCGCGGACCAGCGTGCACAGAAGTAGGCGAAGGGGATGGGGGAGGAGTGACTCGCTTCGTGGGTGACGCGTCAGCCGAGGGTCGCCGCGTCGAAGGGCCCATGGGGCGGCGGCACCGGTTTATGTGTGGTTTAGCGGCCAAGCGCAGCCCCCGCCAACGATGTACATCAGCTGGCAGGGGCGCTACACGGACAACCTGCACGTCGTAACGAGCAGCGCATCACTGATCTTCGTGAGCCGGAGCCTGGAAGTCCAGAGAGTGTGATCCACGCCATTGCACTATTTTCGCATCACTCAATAACCGACCAGTAAGTGTGATCTCGAGTGGTCTTGTGCTGTGCCCAGACCCAATCCTTCGGACCCGATTTCGGGTATGGGTGTACGTAGTTCGGCCGATGTGCAGGTGTCGACGTCGGTCCAAGGTAACTGGTACGCCGCCGTCGACGTGGCAATCGAGAATATCTGCACGTGAGAGAAGAGTTGTCA
>NZ_JBFUHV010000450.1:0-1110 GCF_056402215.1 Rhodococcus sp. P4_B6
CACGTGCGTGACCCGCTCCCTGCAGGCCCGGGACGCGATCTGAAGGAGGACTCCGAGTATGTGCGGCACGGGACCTGTTCGATCTTCTGCTGGGTCGAGCCTCTGGCCGGCTGGCGGCGTGTCGATGCCCAGCCCCGGCGCACCAAGATCGACTGGGCTCGGCAGGTCAAAGAGCTTCTGTGCGTGGACTACCCGGACGCGGAGACGGTGGTGCTGGTGATGGACAACCTCAATACTCACGGCATCGGATCGCTCTACGAGGCCTTCGAGCCGGCCGAGGCGTTCGCGCTCGCGCAGCGACTCGAGATCCACCACACCCCCAAACACGGCTCGTGGCTCAACGTCGCCGAGATCGAGCTCTCTGTGCTGACCCGCCAGTGTCTGGACCGGCGCATCGAGGACCTCGAGACCCTGGGCGCCGAACTCGCCGCCTGGCAACGACAGACCAACGCCGATCAACGCCAGGTCCAGTGGCACTTCACCACCGACGACGCCCGCATCAAACTCCGCCACCTATATCCCAACACTTAGCCGCGACAGTCTACTAGTCCCTCGGCGATCATCAACACCGGCCGTCCGCGGAGGATACGGTCCAGCCAGGTCCGGTCGGTGACGCTGGAGCCGGTCCACCGGCTCGTCGAACTCCTCCCAGCCCTGCAGGCGGACCTGGGCGGTCCGCGTCCCCGGCAGACCTGACAGGAGTTCGGTGACGCGTCTGGTATTGGTTGTCGCTGAGGGTGAGGCCGATGACGTTGACATCGTATTTTTCGTGGGCGCGGAGCATGGTCGAACCCCAGCCGCAGCCGATGTCGAGCAGCGTCATGCCCGGCTGCAGGTCGCATTTGCCGAGCGAGAGGTCGATCTTGGCCCGTTGCGCTTGTTGGAGCGTCATGTCCTCGCGCGGGAAGTAGGCGCAGCTGTAGGTCATGCTCGGATCGAGGAACAGCCGAAAGAAGTCGTCGGACAGGTCGTAGTGGGACTGCACCTGCGTGAAGAAGGGCTTGAATTGCGACATTCCAGCTCCTGACCTCAACCCGTCGGGAAAACTCGTCGGCCGACTCACCGTCGAACGCCGCGCACCCGCGCCTGCATGAAGCTCACGTCTTGCCC
>NZ_JBFUHV010000451.1:0-1106 GCF_056402215.1 Rhodococcus sp. P4_B6
CCTTTAGGCGTACCGAAAACGGAAACCTCGGCAGAAGGCCTGATCGAGACATCCGGTCCTCGGAACACGAGAAAGCCCCCGCCGCTGTAGGAGGTGGCGAGGGCATCTTCTCGAAACCCCATCCACCAGGCATGACTTCAGGAGGCTTCGATTACCACGGTACCGACCCCCACCCAGCACAACAACGGCGACCCGCAGACGACCAGCACATCGTCCCGGCACCAGGTTCTCTGGCTCGGGCTCATCGTTGTCTCGATCTGCGCGATCATCGCCCTCATCGTGTACTCCCCGGCTCCCGCCGTCGGCGTCACCGCGTTGGCAGCTCTCCTCGGTGGCAGTGGCCTCCGAGCTGTCGTCCGGAAGCGGTAGCGCAGGGCCGTCCTCGTCCCGGAGAGGACGGCCAGCACTTCCCATTGCGGGACCTACCTGCACGACATCATCTTCATCATCTGTCGCTGGCCATGCCGCACGACCACATGGACATGCCACAGCCTCCACTGGTTGCCGTCGGCCGTACCGACGACGTCCCTGAAAGGATCACTTGACCTTGCACAACATCGATGAGTTGCTCCACACGAAGCGGCTGCTCATGGCCGAGGTCCCCGAGATGCTGTTCCACTACACCGGCGCCGCCTCCGTGATCTCGATCATCGACAGCCGGCAGTTCTGGGCCGGCATACCCGAGCAGATGAACGACGGGGAGGAGCTCCACCGAGCCTTCCGCTGGCTGGGGGTCATCGCGGGTAGCACCTCACTTGACACGGAACGACCCGCATTCGACCGGCGATTCGGTAAATGGGTGCGAGAGGAAATCGGTTCCGGCTACGCGATCAAAGGGCCGCCCTCATTCGTGATCTCACTCAGCGTGCAAGAGGACTCCCTCTCGCAGTGGCGGGCGTACTGCAAAAGTGGCGATGGTGTTTGCCTCGGCCTACCTGGTGATCTGATCCGGATCGCTTCCGAGAAGCAAGACTGGCTGCTCGCCCCCTGCATCTACGACGAGGACGACGTCGAGAAGATGGTCAAGGAGTTGTTCGAGTGGCATCTCGCCAAGCGCCGGGAAGACAACACACGCATCGGTAGTGTCCCCGCGGACGATCCATCCC
>NZ_JBFUHV010000452.1:0-1105 GCF_056402215.1 Rhodococcus sp. P4_B6
GCTCTCTTCACCGCGAAGTTGATTCCGTAATTGGGATCGACGTACGAGAAGACGTTGGCGTACGAACCTTCACCGACCATCTTCAATTTGACCGGCGAGGGGCGATTCTCCAGCGTAACCGTGGTAGCGGACCTGCGGAAGATCGGCTCGTACTTAATGAGTTCGATCTGCCCAAAGTCGTCCGGCACCGTGCTTCCGCCGCTGCGCGAGAGCCAAGGCTCGCACCGTTCGAGCGCCTTCTGGTATCCGTCAGCCAGTTCCACTTCAACACCGGCTCGCTGCAATGCATGTAGATCCTGGTTCAGATCCTTAATCAGAGCGATCAGATCACGGCTCGGGTCGGCCCAGTAGTGGTTTGTCGTCTGCGCCCTGTCGTTGATCTGATCAAAGTGGTGGTTAAGCCGGCCGTGGAGCACAGCGAACATGCGCCCGAACGCTTCACCGTCATACAGACGCACGAAGGCAGGTGAAGCTGCCTCAGTGGCATACTTCTCCTGAAGATCTGCCAGCATGAAATCAACAGAACTTGCCATCCCCCAACTCTCCATCCTCAACGCTCCAGCGCGGCGCTGCTACAGGGTCCTCCCGCGACGCGAGATTCTTGATCCGCGCGTCCTGAGAGACTCATAGTGCCGCGTCACTCCTGTGTGCCAGGCGGTAGGTGCCCAGATCGAGGCAGGGCGACCCCCATACTTTCGCCACATCAGTTTGCGGCCCACCAACCTCGCGAAGGTCGGCAAGGGTCTAAACCGCGACGCCGTTCATCTGAGAGGTCTTTGGCCGATCTCCTCGACGAGCATCGTCTTCACGGCCAAATACGCGATCCGCTCGTTGCACACCGGAACGTGCCGTGCACCGACAGACACGACACCCCACCAAAACATCCACCGTGGATTCATCAACCGCCGACCTGGCCGTGCACTGTGGCTTGAACAGCCCGACACTGTCATTCGCTTGAATGAATTTTGGCTTACGAAGCGTGCAGATCGAGGACGAATGTCTGTAACCCGGATTTCTGGTGGTATCACTTTCTGGAAACGGTATCGAACCGAGTGGTACGTATGACCAAAGGGGCACCCCAGTGACAACAGTGGATGCACAGATC
>NZ_JBFUHV010000453.1:0-1099 GCF_056402215.1 Rhodococcus sp. P4_B6
CACCAGTACTGCGATGTACAGATCTTTCGGTGACATGAAGCCGATTGCGTAGCCGCCGAGGATGGGCGACAGGATCGATCCAACTCTGGCGACGCCTAGCATCGTGCCGAATCCTTTGGCTCGTATTCGTATTGGGTACACGGTGGTTGCGATCGCGGTGAAGGCCGTCAGTGAGACGAAGACGAACAGACCCAGCAGCAGGGCCATGGTCAGCGCGAAGGGGCCCTGCAGGGTCAGTGCGAAGGCAACCAGGGCAGCCATGCCCAGGGCCATCGACATCCAGGATATTTGGGCAGACGGCCGCTTGAGGCCAAGAAATCCGTACAGGATGGCCCCGATCATCGTGCCGACCGACAACATGATGCCCACTAGCGCCCCGCTGCCGGTGTCTCCGGTCTCATTCTTGATCAGCTGAGGGGTCCAGGAACCGATGAAATAGAACGCGGCAGTGCAAAATCCATAACCGAGCCAGAGGAGCAGGGTGGTTACCCGCAGTCCTGGTCCGAGGAGTTTCGTATCCGATTGATCGACTATCGCCTCGTCGGCTAGAACACYGCCATTGAGGAGTCCTTCCTCCAGGTTGACCCGCGTAGACAACTTCTCGGCCGTCTCCTGCGCCGTGTCGTCCGATGACCGTCGAAGGTAGGCCACTGTTTCTGGGATGAAAGCGGCGACAACGACGGTGACAGTTGCGCTGAGGGCAAACCCTACCCAGAACAACCCTTTCCATCCGCCTGCGGCTTCGATTACCGAGGCACCTGCCAGGCCTGCGACGAAAGTTCCCAGGGGGTAACCGAAGAGCACCACGCCCACCGAGAGGCTGCGGCGTGATGGTGGAGACATTTCCTGGGCGATGACCATAGAGATTGCGCCGAGCACACCGATTGCCATTCCCGTAACGAATCGGGATGCGATCAACACCGAGTAGTTGGGGGCCAGTGAGGAAACAAGGAGGCCGGCGGTGTTGAGTACCAGCGCGCCGAGCAACGTCGGACGACGCCCATGGACGTCGGCCATTCGAGCCAGGAAGAAGGCCCCGACGCCGATGCCCACCAAGGCTGCGCTGATCAAGTAGCCCTTGTCGGACGCTGTTGCGTAC
>NZ_JBFUHV010000454.1:0-1092 GCF_056402215.1 Rhodococcus sp. P4_B6
CGGTCAAGGAATCGCGGTAGAAGACCTGTCGGGAATCCGGGACCGGGTACGGCTCGCACGCAGACAACGGCAACAATTGCACTCCTGGGCATACGCGCAACTGCGCGACCAGATCACCTATAAGGCGCACGCCGCAGGAGTGCCGGTGCAGGTGATCAACCCTCGCAATACCAGTAAGACGTGCCACCTCTGCGGGCACTGCGACACCGCGAACAGGCACAGTCAAGCACTGTTCCGGTACCGCGGCTGCGGATGGACCGGTCACGCGGACCATAACGCCGCCGTCAACATTGCCGCACTCGGGCACAACAACTACCGGGCCGCCCAATCAACCGTGCCTAAAGCAGCCACCCCTCTGACAGCCAGTGAGAACGTGAGCAGCAAACCCGCGTCCTTCAGGACCGGGTAGTTGATGAGCTAGCCGGTTTGTGCCTCCGCGGTGCGAGGTGGCTGAGCTCGGCGATGATCTCGTCGTTCCAGACATGCCGGCGCACGAGGCGGTACCGCTCGCGTGCCACCCACAGGTAGGCCTCGGCGTCGGTGTGGTCGGGCAGCATCCCGGCCGCCCGCAGCATCCGCACCACCGGCAGGTACTCCTCACCGAACCAGCGCCGGGCCACGGTCTCACGGCTGAGGAATTCGCCCATCTCCTGCATGAGCCGGAACCCCCAGGCCTCGACGCTCTGGCTGATCTCGGCGTACTCCCACGGATCGGTGACGACCACGGCCGCCCGCTGTGGCCCGCTCAACGGCACCCGCGTGAGGAACAGCCGGCGGTGGTCCTTGATGACCAGGTCGCCGCGCTGCGCGATTCCGTCCGGGGAGATCTTCGTCTGGATCTCGGTGACGTAGGCGTCGATCGTGCTCCAATGCATCGCGTACGCGATGGAGACGCGGTGGTGGCCGTCGCTGACGAAGTGCATCGACCCGATCCGGTACACCTGGATCGGTGGCACCGATTCGCCCCGGCGCTGCGCGGCCGCCAGCCGCTGCCAGCGCTCGCGCACCCGGGTGGACGTGGGCCGGAAGAACCGGTCGAAGTCGCGCGTGCGGTCGACGCTGCCGACGATGGAGTTGACGGGGATCACCTGC
>NZ_JBFUHV010000455.1:0-1090 GCF_056402215.1 Rhodococcus sp. P4_B6
TGAGGTTCCCCTGAGGTTCCCCCCGGAAAGTGGACACCGACTTGGCGGGACACCGGTCCCGCTGGAAGGATGTCCGTATGCCCCCTCGCAAGCGTCGGTCGTTCACGACCGAGTACAAGGTCGAGGCTGCCCACCGGGTGATCGACTCCGGTCGCACCATCGCAGAGGTCGCCCGAGAACTCGGCCTCAACGAGAGTCTGTTGGGTGAATGGGTCAAACTCGAGCGGCGCAGAATCGCCGCCGCAGAGTCCCACGGAGAGAAGCCTTTGGACGCGGCCGAACACGCCGAGCTACTCCGATTGCGAAGGCAGGTAAGCGAACTCGAGAAGGACAACGCTTTCCTGGTAAAAGCTTCGGCGTACTTTGCCGCGATGCAGAAGAACCGACCCGGTTCGATCTGATGGCCAAGTACGCCGGCCCCGACAACATCGAAGAGACCGCCGGCACCGCCGCGCCGGAAGGTGAACGGTTYTCGATCCTGCGGATGGCGAGACTGCTGGAGGTGTCCACATCGGGCTACTACCAGTACGTCAAGCGCAGAGTCGCCACGGTGTTGACGCCGAGGCAACAGCGTCGCGCCGACCTCGAAGTCAAGATCGTCGAGATCCACCGGGAATCGAAGGGTACCTACGGGTCGCCGCGGGTCACGGCCGAGTTGCGGGCGCGTGGTGAGGTGGTGAACGCCAAGACYGTGGCCAAGATCATGGCCTCGCTCGGTGTGGAGGGCATCAGCCCGCGCACGTTCAAGGTCAMGACSACGGTGGTCGATCCGCAGGCGTCGTTCCCGCCGGATCTGATCGAGCGGCACTTCGATCGGGGCCGGCTCGATGCGGTCTGGTTTACCGACATCACCTACCTCACGTGCGGTGAGGGGGACATGTTCTTGTGTGCGATCCGGGACGGTCATTCACGGAAGGTGTTGGGATACAGCATTGCTAATCACATCAGCGCCGAGATGGTCACCACCGCCATCGATCGAGCCGTGGCCACGCGCGGTGGGCGGTGTCGCGAGACGATCCTGCATTCGGACCGGGGTGGGGAATACACTGCCCACCTGACCGCGGCGTCGTGTGTGCAGCACGGGTTGCGT
>NZ_JBFUHV010000456.1:0-1067 GCF_056402215.1 Rhodococcus sp. P4_B6
TTCCTCGCCATTTCCTCGCCATCTTCGCCTCCAACCTGGACGAGTTCTTCATGGTCCGGGTCGCCGGTCTCAAGCGCCGCGACGAAACCGGTCTCTCGGTGCGGTCCGCCGACGGCCTCACCCCTCGTGAGCAGCTCGCACTGATCGCCAAGCTCACCCAGGAGATCTCGGACAAACACGCTCGGGTGTTCCTCGACTCCGTGCGGCCGGCGCTGGCCGCCGAGGGGATCTCGATCGTCCGCTGGTCCGATCTCGACGACGACGACCATGCCCGGCTGACTGTGCACTTCCAGGACCAGGTGTTCCCGGTCCTCACACCGCTCGCCGTCGACCACGCACACCCGTTCCCCTACATCAGTGGCCTGAGCCTCAACCTCGCGGTGACGGTGAAGGACGCGCTCACCGGTGGCGAACACTTTGCGCGTGTCAAGGTTCCGGACAACGTGGGCCGGTTCGTCCGCGTCCGCCGCGACGAGACACCCTCGTCCATCGACGCGTTCCTCCCGATGGAGGAATTGATCTCTGCGCACCTCGACGCGTTGTTCCCCGGCATGGAGATCGTCGAGCACCACGCGTTCCGCATTACCCGCAACGCCGATTTCGAGGTCGAGGAAGACCGCGACGAAGATCTTCTGCAGGCCCTCGAGCGGGAATTGGCCCGCCGACGCTTCGGATCCCCGGTCCGACTCGAGGTCGCCGACGACATGACCGAACACATGCTCGACCTCCTGCTGCGCGAACTCGACGTCGACCCCGGCGACGTCATCCAGGTGCCCGGACTGCTGGATCTGTCGTGCCTGTGGCAGGTGTACGCCGTCGACCGGCCCGCCCTCAAGGACGCGCCGTTCGTGCCGGCAACGCATCCGGCATTCGGCGAGCGGGAAACACCCAAGAGCGTCTTCTCCACCCTCCGCGACGGCGACGTCCTGGTCCACCACCCGTACGACTCGTTCTCCACCAGCGTGCAACGCTTCATCGAACAGGCCGCCGCCGACCCCCAGGTTCTGGCCATCAAGCAGACGCTCTACCGCACTTCCGGCGACTCCCCCATCGTCGACGCCCTGATC
>NZ_JBFUHV010000457.1:0-1063 GCF_056402215.1 Rhodococcus sp. P4_B6
TCGGTACGGCCCGCGATCGGCCGGCCCACCGATCGCGATATCCTCTCCCGCGCCGAGCCGGTGGAGCAGCACCGCGAGCACGGATTGCAGCACCATCGATCGTGTCGCCCCACATCTGCGGGCAAGATCCGTGACTGCCGAAGCACGTTCCGGTTCGATCGCGAACTCCACGGTCCCGCCCCGGTAACTCGGTTCGGCCGGACGTCGACGATCAGTCGGCAACTCGATACACTCCGGCAACCCCGCCAGCTCAGTCTTCCAATACTCGACCTGGGTAGCCAGCACACTGCCCGGATCGTCCTCGCTCCCCAGAATTTCCCGCTGCCACAGCGTGTAATCGGCATACTGCACCGGCAACGGCACCCATCCCGGCATCTCGCCCCCGGTACGCGCCGCATATGCGACCGCCACGTCACGGGCCAGCGGCGCCAACGAGCCCCCGTCCCCCGCGATATGGTGCAGCACCAACACCAGGATGTGCTGGTTCTCGCCGCATCGCACAAGCGTTGCACGCACAGGGATCTCCACCGACAGGTCGAATCGATGGCCCGCCGCCTCCGCGACCACATCCATCGCAGTGCCGTCCACGGCGTCGACGACCTCCACCGGCAGTTCCGCGACGACCTGCTCAGCCGACAGGATCCGCTGGAACGGCACACCGTCGTCCTCACCGAACACCGTCCGCAGGCTCTCGTGCCGAGCCACCACATCCCCCAACCCCGCCACCAACGCCCCCACATCAAGAGCACCGGTCAACCGCACCGCCACCGGAATGTTGTACGTCGCCGACGGTCCCTCGAATTTGTGAAGGAACCACAACCGGGCCTGCGCGAACGACAGCGGCACCCGCTCGGGCCGCACCCGCGGGAGCAACGGCACCCTCGCCACCGCAGCGTCGCCCAGCCGGGACGCCAACTCCGCGACCGACGGGGATTCGAACACCACCCGGATCGGCACCTCCACCCCGAGCGCGTTGCGGATCAACCCCACCAGCCGCGTCGCGGACAGAGAATGCCCGCCCAGGTCGAAGAAGCTGTCGTCGATCCCCACCCGTGGAAGACCG
>NZ_JBFUHV010000458.1:0-1052 GCF_056402215.1 Rhodococcus sp. P4_B6
GGACATTCCGGTCGATTGCGCCCGGTTCACTGAACGCGCGTGTCATTTCGGTCGTAACAGTCACAGAGCTCACCTTGTCACTCCTTACGTGCGCGACCGAGCGTGCGCAGCAAGTCTTCGTGGAATTCGAACCAGACGTTGTGCACCGAGTCCTTGGTCGGATCGGAGACGAAAGCGATATCGCCCGCATCGACCTTTTCCAGGGATCGTTCGAATCGGCCGATGTAGGTGCGGAACCGTGCGTCCTTCTCGCTGAGTGCTTCGAGCAGTCCCTCCAGTCGGGACACCAGACGCTCGATGGTGGAGATCACTTTCGCGTCGTACGCAGAGTCGCTGTGGTCGTTTGCAAGCTTGCGGCCCGCGACCTCGATCTGCTGCCACGAGGACATGGTGCGCAGAAACCGGGAGTTGACGTCCTCGAATTTGTCGGCGACCTGCAGCACGGACGGATCGGTGCGGATCTGGCCGTAGATCGCCGCGGCGGAATCGACCAACACAGGTCCTGAGGCGTCGGTGGGTAGTGCGGTCTCGCCCATCAGTGCGAGGTAATCACTGTCGGCGAGTTCGGCAAAGATGTCGCGCACCTGATCGGTGTCCAAGTTGACGATCTCGGAAACGGCTGCCGCGGTCGCCATTTTCTTGAGTGCCACGGCATTGAGGACGTCGTAGAGACGTTTGTCGAGCAGTGTTTGTGTCATGTGGTCATTCCCAACGATCGATCGGGGGCGACGGTGCGCAGATGCCCACGCGACGGCCATATCACTCCATCGCCCCCGAATCTGTGAACGGGTGTCTTACAGCCAGCGGTACTTCGACCGACGCAGATCCGCACCCACGCCGAACGGCAGATAGCCCTGGCCGGAGAAGATCTTCTGCGGAACGACTTCCTGCGCGAATCCACGCTTGCCGATGTCGTAGTAGTAGTTCGAGACGCGCTGATCAATTTCCCAGAGCTGATATTCGTCGCATGCCTTCTCGTACGTTCCGGCCTTGCGCAGGTACGGCAGGATCATGTCTACGTAGTAGACGTATTGGCCGGCCCAGATCAGGTC
>NZ_JBFUHV010000459.1:0-1039 GCF_056402215.1 Rhodococcus sp. P4_B6
CGACGGCTGGTTGCGTACCGGTGATGTCGGGACCATCGATGCGAGCGGATGGGTGCGGATCACCGATCGACTCAAGGACGCGATCAAGTCCGGCGGTGAGTGGATCAGTTCCGTGGACCTCGAGTCGGCGTTGATGGCGCACCCGTCGGTTCATGAGGCGGCCGTCGTCGGGCGTCGGGACGACCGTTGGGGGGAGCGCCCTGCTGCCTTCGTCGTTGCAGACGAAGCGGTCGATGCCGGCGTTCTACGCGACCACCTCACTGGACGCGTGGCGAAGTGGTGGATTCCAGAGGATTTCCGGCTGATCGACAGCATTCCGCGGACCAGCACCGGAAAGTTCGACAAAAAAGTGTTGAGAGAGTCGCTCGACGACAACGCCTGACTCTGTGATTCCACTGCCCGAAAGGTCAAGGGAGGCCGCACAGAAACGATAAGACGAAAGTACCACTGCACACCGAAGGTCAGCAGAAGACATACCAAGGAGACGATTCGAATGACAGTCCTGGACGACTACCGCGACAAGTACAAGAATTTCACGTTTTCGCGAGACGAGAACGGCATTCTCGAAATGCAACTCCAAACCGACGGCGACTCCTTCCAGCTGTTGGTACCTGCTCATCGCGAATTGACCGAAGCGTTCCGTGAGGTCGCGCTCGATCGCGAGAATCGGGTCGTCCTGATCACGGGAACCGGCGAGGAGTTCATCGGCCCGCGCCCGACCGCCGACAGCGGCCAGATCATGACGGTGATCCCCGAATTCTCCGCCGAGTACTCGGTCTGGGAGCAGGACGCATGGACGGATCACCGTGAACTAGTCAACGCCCTGCTGGACATTCAGGTTCCGGTTGTCGCGGCAGTGAACGGTCCCGCTCGGCGCCATTGCGAGATCCCCTTGTTCTCGGACATCATCATCGCCTCAGACACTGCATCGTTCGAAGATTCGGGGCACTTCGAGTTCGAGGACATGGCACCCGGTGACGGGTCGCATATCTGGACCACCGCACTGCTCGGTATCAACCGCGCACGCGCCTACATGCTC
>NZ_JBFUHV010000460.1:0-1038 GCF_056402215.1 Rhodococcus sp. P4_B6
CGCCCAACGCCCTCGAGGCACTGCGCAGTGACGGCGTGGCGACCGCCTGGCTGACGATCGACAATGACGACAACACGCTCATCTGGTTCCTCACCCACCTGATCGAGTCCATCGCCGTCGCACAACCAGCCTTCGGCCGGGAACTGGTACGCGAACTCGAAGTCCACGGCGCCGGCCGCGAGCGGTACGTGCTCACCTCGTTGATCGACAAGCTGCACTCGGCCGACCAACACGTCGCCCTTGTCATCGACGACTGGCACCGCGTGAGCAACGACGACACGCGGTCGGCACTGGCGTTCTTACTCGAACACGGGTGCCATCACCTGCACCTGATCGTCACCAGCCGCACGCGGCTCGGCCTTCCGCTCAGCACGATGAGTGTGCACAACGAGCTCGTCGAAATAGATTCCGCAGCACTGCGGTTCGATGTTCGAGAGTCGACACAGCTGCTTGTCGACCGGACCGGCCTCGATCTGGACGAACCCGATATCGTCGAACTCGAACAATCGACGGACGGGTGGGCGGCGGCACTGCAACTGGTCTCGCTGGCACTGCGCGATCACCCGCACCCCCGCGAGCTGATCGACCACCTGTCCGGAGGGAACCGTGCCATCGGCGAGTACCTCGCCGAGAACGTCCTCGGCAGTCTCGATCGACACACACTCGACTTCGTGCTCACCACCTCGATCACCGAGAAGACCTGCGGCGGACTGGCGCGCGCACTCACCGGCGACCAGGAAGGGCAAGCCGCACTCGAGGACGTCGAGGCACGTGATCTGTTCCTGCGCCGCCTCGACGACGAGGGGGAGTGGTTCCGCTATCACCACCTGTTCGCCGAGTTCCTCCAACGCCGCCTCGCGCGCGACAACCCCGATCGAGTGGTCGAACTCCACCGGAAAGCAGGCCGGTGGTTCGCGGGCCGGGATCTTCTCAGCCAGGCGGTCGACCACTACCTCCTCGCAGGTGACGAGCACGACGCCGTCGGACTCGTCGAGGATGCTGCGATGGACCTGCTCGAGCGGTCGCAAATGGGAACAC
>NZ_JBFUHV010000461.1:0-1031 GCF_056402215.1 Rhodococcus sp. P4_B6
AGGTCGGTGACCGTGGCGTCGCGTTGGACGTCGACGAACTGGGTGTCCTGCCCCGCGGGGTCGGGGACCCGCCACAGCACCAGCGGCGGCAGGCCACCGTCGTCGGCAGAATCAGCACCGCCGGAGTTGTCGGCGGTCGATGCCACGTCCGGGGTGGTGAAGCCCAGGTCGCGCATGATCGACTGACCGGCGGTCTGGCCGTCGTGCAGGCAGCCGGGGAGGTCGAGGATGCCGTTGGCGGAGCCGGCGACGGTGACGCCGTCGAGGGTCTCGCCGGGCACGAACGCACCGAGGGTGTCGTCGTACTTCAGTGTGCCGCGGGCCTGGGAGAACAGGTGCACGGCCGGGTTCCAGCCGCCGCTGACGAGCAGGGCGTCACACGCGAGCGGGATGGCCGTCTCCCCGGTGGTGTCACGTTGGGTGACGAGGGCGTGGCTGACGCGGCCGTTGCCGCGGGTGCCGGACACGACGGATGCGGTGCGGACCGGGATGCCCCGCGCCTCGCATTCATGCTGCCAGCGGGTGGGGGCGGTGTCGCGGGCCTCGACGATGGTGTTGATGCGGACCCCGGCGTCGTGCAGGTCGATCGCGGCCTGGTAGGCGCTGTCGTTGGTGGTGAACACGACGGCCTGGGCGCCGACGGTGACGCCGTAGCGGTGCAGGAAGGTGCGGGCGCCGTGGGCGAGCATGATGCCGGGGCGGTCGTTGTCGGTGAACACGACGGGGCGCTCGTGGGCGCCGGCGGCGACGAGGATGTGCCGGGCCCGGATCCGCCACACCCGCTGCCGGCTGACCGCGGCGGGGGCGGCGACACCGAGGTGGTCGGTGCGGCGCTGCAGGGCGAGGACGAAGCCGTCGTCGTAGTGGCCGAACGCGGTGGTGCGCTGCAGGTGCAGCACATCCGGATACGTTGCCAACTCCGCGACGGCGGCGGTGACCCAGTCGAGGGCGGGGGCGCCGTCGATCAGATCGGTGGAGCCGAGGAGGTCGCCGCCGGCTTCGCTCTGCTCGTCGAGCAGCACCACCCGGGC
>NZ_JBFUHV010000462.1:0-993 GCF_056402215.1 Rhodococcus sp. P4_B6
GTTCTGCACATCGAGTGCACCGAAGGGCTCATCCATCAGGAGAATCTGCGGTTCTGCACATCGAGTGCACCGAAGGGCTCATCCATCAGGAGAATCTGCGGTTGCACCGCAAAGGCGCGGGCGAGTCCGACTCGTTGCTGCATGCCTCCCGATAGGTGCCGAGGGTACAACTTCGACGATCGGTCCAGGCCGACCTTCTTCAGGTACTCGTGCGCGATCTCATACCGTTCCTTTTTCGCCAGATCTCGGCGGCGGTAGCGCAATCCGAGCTCGACGTTGTCGAGCACGGTCTTCCATGGCATCAGCGCGAAGTTCTGGAACACCATCGAGCGCGAGGGCTCGCCCGGCTGTGGTTTCTGCCCATTGACCCGCACACTTCCTGCGAGTGGTTGCGCCATTCCGTCGAGCAACGTCAGGAGGGTGCTCTTACCGCATCCGCTGGGCCCGATGATCGAGATGAAGTCGCCGGCCCGGCCGTCGAAGCTGACCTTGTCGATGATTGTCTCGGCTCCATAGCCGAAGATCACGGAATCGACTTCCAGGATCGGCGGGCCACTGTTGTCGGTCGTGGCCGCGCGCGTTGATGCCGCGGCGGGGATTCTCGTCGGTGCAGTCGTCGGTGCAGTCATTGGTTCTCCAAGTTGGTCTCCATGCCGGCGGATCGGCTCGGCAGGATGGTCAGATCGGACCTTTAAGTCCCGCAGATCTGAGGACTTCGCGAATACTCGAGGAGTGTGCGGAGGTGTCATGGCCGGGCTAAGGCGCGTCTTGCGCGTAGGTMGGGTCGTAGAGGTCGTCGACGGTGGGTAGTCCGTCGTGGATCGTCCCGTATTTGTCGGTGAGGTCGAGCCAGGTCTGCAGGCCTTGCTTGTCGACGAGCCCGTCGGTCGAGTAGTCCGGCTTCGCGAAGTCGTAGGCGTCCTTGGCGGCGTCGTAACTGATCTGGCTGTCGTTCATCAGGATGGAGATCGCTTCGTCGGGGTGATCGACGAC
>NZ_JBFUHV010000463.1:0-985 GCF_056402215.1 Rhodococcus sp. P4_B6
CTAGATGGTTGATTATTCCTTGAAGGTGTGTCACTGCGGGGGTGGTAGGCGGAGGGTTTCCAAGATCAAAGCGTGACCAAAGAACTGGAAACCCTCCTGACCGAACTGTATGTGCTCATCGACGATCATGTCGTCGAACCCCGCACCGGTCGGGGTCGGCGGCCCGTGCTCAGCGATGCCGAACTGCTCACCCTGGCCGTGGCACAGATGCTGCTCGGGTTCGATTGTGAACGCCGGTGGATCCGGCACGCCCACCACAGCGTCGAGTTGCGTGCCCTGTTTCCCTACATTCCCGGACAGTCGGACTACAACAAACGTGTCAGGGCGGCACGAGGGTTGCTGTGCAAGGCAATTCAGACGCTGGCGCGGATCTCACCATCCTGGTTCGACGACCTGTGGATCACCGACGCCACCCCTGTGCCCTGCGGGATGTCTCGTGAAACGGTGAAGCGATCGGACCTGGCCGGACACGCCGGGTACGGCTATTGCGCTTCCCATTCGCGCTTCTACTGGGGGCTGAAGCTGTATCTGGTCTGTGCGGGCGACGGGATGCCGATCATGTGGTGCCTGGCGAATCCGAAGCTCGGTGAGCGTGAGGTGGTGACCGCGCTGCTCGAACGCGATCATCACCTGATTCGGTCGGGGCAGATCTTGCTCGCCGACAAAGGCTTTTCCGGCGCACAGTTCGCCGATACCACCGCCGCGATGGGTCTGAAGCTGCTACGCCCGGACCGTAAGGACGAAACGTACAAGAACGGGAATCTCGGCGGGGTGCGGCAGTGGATCGAATCGGTCAACCACACGTTGAAAGGGCAGCTTGGCCTGGAGGAACACGGTGGCCGTACCACGCACGGGGTGTTCGCCCGCGTCGCCCAGCGTGTGCTGGCGATGGCCGCCGGCATCTGGCACAACTGGAACATCGGCGCCACTGCCAAGCGATCATTGATCGCCTACGACCACTGATCCGTTCAAGGAATCAATCATC
>NZ_JBFUHV010000464.1:0-979 GCF_056402215.1 Rhodococcus sp. P4_B6
GGGTGGCGAAGCGGTAGCCCTCGATGGTGATCGCCGCCGCCGCGTCGGGGCCCGGTGTGGTGCCGGATTCGGCGGCTGCCGACGGCGTCGAGGAATCGGTGGCCACCGACGTGGCCGGTGTGTGGTTCGCCGATGAGCTGCAGGCCGCGGCCAACCCGACGGCGAGCGCGCAGACCATCATCGCGCCGCATCCGCCCCGACGCTCGTGCGCGCAGGCTATCGGTGCCGCATTGGCATGCAGCGCCCGTCGACCACGCGATCGGTGCGCCGTCACGGTGAGCCGCCCAAGACAATCGAAATGAACCGGACAATGTGAACCCGACAAGGCAGGACAGTCTTGCACCGTTGAGCATAGGACCCGGAGAGCACCGGCACATTCGGTCTCTGCCAACCCGCTGCCGCGGCCACCCCCCGAGCCGACTCCTTGTACCGCTGCGTCGGTGCTGTCGCGGCTCTTCACCACGAACCCGGGACGGGTGACCTGAACCCCTCGTCGCCGCGCCCCACCGACGATCGCTGCAGAACCGCACCAGGGTTCGGTATGAAGCCGTTCCGGCTGAGAGGGTGACCTCCAACCGGATGCTCACCTCGCGGCCGTGCCGCGGTGCGACGATCTGCTCTAGGTTTGGATCGGAAGGCGTTCGTCTCGGCCAAACGGACCATTGACGACCTCGTGCCAGGCCCGTCGCCGATGATTGCCGTGATGCACTCAACGCCGGCGCATGGTCCGACCCGAGGATCCGACAATGTGAACGGCCCTCTGGTCGGAACCGACACGCACGCCCACGCACAGATTCGCTGGCAGCGGCCTTCTGAGCTGCCGAGATCACTCATCAACGGATTCAGGCTCAAATGGGCCGGTAGCCGGCGCCGTACCCGCCCGTGGCGTTCATGTCGGCGACGATTGCACTGATGTTGGTGCCGACCTCCGGGCCCACGCACGACGCGACGAGGTAGGCGTTGACCATCGCCACCAGCG
>NZ_JBFUHV010000465.1:0-958 GCF_056402215.1 Rhodococcus sp. P4_B6
GGCCAACGTGATCCTCACCGCCGTCGCGCTCTTCACGGTGCTCGCCAAGGTGTTCCATCAGTTGACGACCGGGAAGATGGCAGACGACGAGCCCGCCCTCTCGCCGGGATCAGACGGGTAGGAAGACCCTGCGACCTGCGGGCGGGGTGCATGTACGGCGGCCGAGTCCCATCTGGCCCTCACCTACGATCCGCAGGTCGTCGACCTCGTGCAGGCACGACGACGGGGGTGCGGTGCGCCCGAGACTGCCGTCGGGATGCAGGTGCGCGAACTCCCACCAGTCGGCGTCCGACTGTTCGGTGACCTCCAGGACAGGATATGGCCGTGGCCGGCGCCTCGTTTCTTCCCGATTGAGACGACGGGTGCGAGCAACTCTGTGACGGCGGCCGGATCCCCGACCGCCCGCCGCACCAAGTGTCGGCAGATCGTGAGCGGCAGCGGCATCACCCGCGAGCGGAAGCGGCCTTGGCGTTCGGATACCAACGCTGGCAACTCTGCCGACATCTCGCCAAGGATCTGCTGGGATCGGTCAACGGTGGGAGCTGCGGTACCGCGGCGAGCCAGCGAGCGGTCACCGAAAACGTGTCTTCCCCCGACGTGTTCATTGCGCCGAGCGTAGAGAATTACGCGAGATTTCTCGAGTCGACCACCGAGACCGTCGTCCGGCGGTGACCACTGACAGTTTTGAAAGAGTGTCGCCCACCCAGCAGCCGCCGAATCCTGCAATGCCGCGCTGCTGCTCGCCGGGGGTCGGTACATGAGGGCGGTGCCGACGAGGCGGGTCAGTACGCCGCTGAACACTTCCTCGACTATCTGCACTCCTACTCGCGAATCCTCCCGAGTCCCCTGACCTCATCATCGCTCTCTCGCGGGACACCCCACGGGAACTCACGGCTCTTTTCGAGGGGGCTCGCAGGCATAGCCACCGAACTGCTGCAGTCGATGGCCACCCACACCC
>NZ_JBFUHV010000466.1:0-940 GCF_056402215.1 Rhodococcus sp. P4_B6
CCCCCCTAGAAGTGCGTGTCCGTAGTAGTAAACACATTAACTAAATTGGGGGCGTGATGGCAAGCACAGATTTTCCGGGAGGCGCAGCAGGGTCAGTTGCGGCCGCGGACGTCGAACTGACTGCGGTTGGTGATCAGCTTGTCGAGCAGCATGACGAGAATGCGCTGCTCCGGCTCGGTGAGGACGCTCGCCCACGCATGCTCGCGCTCGTTCTGCTCACGGTAGATCTCGCCGATCTCGCTGCGCCCCTTCTCCGTGAGCGACAACTRGACCGACCGGCCGTCCCGCTCGTCCGGGGACCGCTCCATCAGACCCCCACTGACCAGCGTTTTCGTCAGATTCGACACGGCGGCTCGACTCATGCCGGTGAGCTTGGCGGCGGTCTTCGACTCGACCGGCCCGGCCAGCCACGTCACGAACATCAACCGGAACGCCGACCACGACAGCCCGCGCGGTCGGTGGATCGACGACTCCAGGTCGTACGTCACCACGTTCGACGCGCGGTTCAACGTCAGGAGCACCTGGGTGGCGAGTTCGTGCGTCGAACCGTATTCGGTGCTCAGACGCCTGTTCGCCAGTTCGATGAACGACCAGAAGTCGAGGCTCTCGGGCACCTCGACAGGCACCGGCGCTACGTCATCGGTCATGGGGGAACCCTATCGCGAGCCGGTGGCAGGCCCAGCGCCCGCCACCTCCGCTTTTAGTATATCTATGAACTAGTTGCGCTGACGCACCCGTGAGTACTTATTAACCGCCCGGGGGCTGTTGCAAATTCCGGGTCGGGGTGTCCGCGTGTCACCATGGTCTGACCTGGGGTTTCCTGGATAATGTGTTGGTGGCCAAGGGATATCGACCGGTGAATCGTGATCAGCAGTTCCTGTTGCCGCCGGACATGCGGGAGTGGGTGCCGCCCACGCATCCGGTGTGGACGGTGATCGAG
>NZ_JBFUHV010000467.1:0-933 GCF_056402215.1 Rhodococcus sp. P4_B6
GGTGTCGAGGACCAGCGGGATCGAGTTCAGGCCCGCGAAGTTCTTGAACAGGGCCGACTTGCCCTCCATCACCGGAAGAGAGGCACGCGGGCCGATATCCCCGAGACCGAGGACCGCGGAGCCGTCGGAGACGAYGACCACCAGGCGGCTGGTCCAGGTGTAGCGGTCGGCGAGGGTCTCGTCGGCGGCGATGGCGCGGGAGACCTGCGCCACCCCCGGGGTGTAGGCGATGGACAGGTCGCGCTGGCTGTCCAGCGGGGTCGTCAACTCCACGGACAGCTTTCCCCCGACGTGGCCGGCGAAAATCTCCTCGTCGGTCAGCTCGACCTTCTGCGATGCGGTGGGTTCGGACACGATGGTCATTCTCTACTCATTCCCTTTCGGTTTCGACGATCCACGTCAGCGTGTCGTCACAATCGATCAGCGTGTGCGTGCGCGGCGCAAGGAGCTCTCGCCTCGTTCAGGTGCCTCATGGTGTGTGGGTCATTTCTCGATGAGGGCGTCGCCGGGGTCGGTGGGCCGGCGGGGTGTGAGTGGTTCGAGGGGGTAGCCGACGGCGATCGCGCCGAGCGGCTGCCAGTCGTCGGGCAGGTCGAGGACACCGCGCACCGTGTCCGCGGCGAAGATCGTCGAACCGATCCAGCAGCTGCCGATCCCCTTGGTCGCCAGCGACACCAGCAGCCCCTGCACGGCCGCACCGACCGCGACGGTGAACATCGTCGCCTCCGCCGCCCGCCGACGCGGATCCGGGTAGGGGTGCGCGCCGTCGGGCACGCAGAACGGGACGATCACCTCCGGCGCGTCGAACAGGATGTTCCCCCGCGCCACCCGCGCCGCCACCGCCGCCCCGTCCATACCGTCCGCGGTCAGGTCGGTGCGCCACCGCTCCCGCATCGCGGTCAGCAACTCCTCGCGCACCGTGCGGGTGCGGAC
>NZ_JBFUHV010000468.1:0-911 GCF_056402215.1 Rhodococcus sp. P4_B6
GCCTCCGCCCGCCCCCGCTCCACCGACTCGGCGGTCCCGAGCCAGAACAGGTCCTCCTCACCGGCCCGGATCAGATCCCGCGCCCGCGACCCGTCGTCGGCCAAACCCAGACCGCGGACCACCGCGACCGGCACCCCACCGAGCTTGCCCTTCACCAGATCCCCGGCCGCGGCGATCTCGTCGGCCACCGCAACCTCCGTCACCATGAGTTCGTTGCCCTGCGAGTCCCGGGCCCCGGCGTACCCGTGCAGCACCGGCACCCCGGCCGCACCGATCGCGGCGTCGATCTGGCCGTTGCGCCATGCCCGGCCCATGGTGTCGGTGACCACCACCGCGACGGTGACACCCAATGCACCCTTCACCGCATCGCGCAGGGTGCGGGCACTGGCGTCCGGATCTTCCGGCAGCAGAGCGAGTTCGGCGCCGTCGACGTTCGAGCCGTCGATCCCCGAGGCCGCCTGGACGATCCCGAGCCGGTTCTCGGTGATCAGGATGGGGCCCCTGCGCGCTACGACCCGGACGGCTTCCTGTTCGACGAGGAGGCGCCGAGCGGCCTCACGGGCATCGAGATCGGAGGGAGAGGACACGATCCGGCCCTCCACCTTGGACACCACCTTGCTGGTGACCACGAGGACGTCGTCGTCCTCGAGCCACGGCGCGGCGGCAACGATCGCGGCAGCCAGGTCGTCGCCCGGCCGGAACTCGGGCAGACCCGCGATGGGCCGGATTTCGATCGCGCCGCCTGGCGCATGATCGGCCGGTCTTTCCGGTTCGGTCATAGCAGGGCTCCCATCAGGTCGAATGCGGAGCGGACCATGTCCGCGGTGGCGTCCGGGTCGGACATCAGCAACGGCACACTGGCCACGGCCACCCCGGGGACGTCGGCGGTGTCGGTGTCGTGGACCAGCCAC
>NZ_JBFUHV010000469.1:0-891 GCF_056402215.1 Rhodococcus sp. P4_B6
CACTACACGGACTGGGCAAGGTCACCATCGGCGTCCCCAACGTCGACGACACCATCGCCTACTACACCGACTTCGGACTCGAACACCACGGACACGGGGTGTTCGCCACCCGCAACGGCGGCGAACAACTCCACATCGTGCACGCACCCACCCGGCGACTGGTCGAGCTGACCGTCGCCGCCGACGACCCCGACGACATCGCCGCCACCACCAGGCGTTTGCACGGGCTCGGGCAGGCCGTCGAACAGGACGGCACGTCCGTCAGCGCCGTCGAACCGATCACCGGCACCCTGGTGCGGGTACAGGTCCGGCCCCGGATCGTCATCGAGCCCGCGGTGTCGCCGACGCCGTACAACGGCCCGGGCCGGATCGACCGGTGGGGACGCGCCCCGTTCCTCACCCGCACCGACCCGGTACGCCCCCGCAAACTCGGCCACGCGGTAATCGGATCCACCGACCTCGAGACCACCATGAAGTTCTTCACCGACGGCCTCGGCTTCAAGGTCAGCGACTACATGGGCGACAAGGCCGCGTTCCTGCGCTGCTCCGTCGAGCACCACAACGTCCTCGTCATGGCCGCACCGGTGAACTTCATCCACCACACCAGCTGGCAGGTCGACGACATCGACGAGGTCGGCCGCGGCGCCCACACCATGCTCGAGAACAACCCCGAACGCCACATCTGGGGACTCGGCCGCCACCACGCCGGCGCGAACTTCTTCTGGTACCTCAAGGACCCGGCCGGGAACTTCTCCGAGTACTACTCCGACATGGACACCGTCCCCGAAGACGAACTCTGGTCCCCGGAAGTGCTGCACGGACTCCAAGGCCTCTACGCCTGGGGACCACCGCCCCCGCCGTCGTTCCTCGAACCCGACGACCTCGCAGCCC
>NZ_JBFUHV010000470.1:0-872 GCF_056402215.1 Rhodococcus sp. P4_B6
GGCCGTGTCTGGCCGTGTCTGCGTTGTAGGCGAGCGCCACGAGATCGACGATTCGGTCGGCTATCGCATCGAACTGACTCCCGGTGAGCTCGTGCCGCTCCCTGCGCAGACTACTGACCACGTCGACAACGATGCGTCCCAGTCCRGATGTCGCATCGAGGACGGTGCCRGCGTGCGGCAATGTSGGCACCCGCGCCTCGATCCGGTCACGKGGAATCACGAATGCAACRGARGAGAAGCCRTCACCATGGCGCAGAACAGTCGCGGTGTCCAGCGAYGTGAGAGCCATGACCGCCGGTGTGATCGTGGCTTCACGACGATCCTGCTCGAGGATCACTTCRCCCCGGACCGGTAGGAGCAGTTCGTAGGCGCCATGTGGATGTCKRCGGATGTCSGCTGCCGTGCGGGAGAGGACCTCCGCTTCGCCCCACCAACGAACTAGCTGGTACGTGTCCGAATRTTGATGCTGAAGGGTTCCCTGGTAGCYGTCCGCAAGGGAGAAGGCCATCGGACAGTGGATCGACGAGACCTGATCGCGCCACCAATCACCGCGCTCGCGCTGGTCGTGCTCGTTGCTGCGCAACGTATCGACGGAATACAAGGTCACAACACCTTCTCACACCGGTATGCCGAAACTGTGACTCGCGCCACCGTCGACGCTAGCGTGCGCCGGCGCCCACGCCAACGGCGTGATCATCGCAGAGCCCGCTTGAGGAGCTTTCCTGTCGCGTTCATCGGCAAGGTGTCCCTGAACTCCACCAGGCGCGGGTACTTGTAAGCCGCCAACCGTTCCCGTGACCAGCCGATCAGGTCTTCCTCCTTCAACTCCGATCCGGGCTCGCGGATGACGAAGGCTTTCACTTCCTCACCGA
>NZ_JBFUHV010000471.1:0-871 GCF_056402215.1 Rhodococcus sp. P4_B6
GCGGGTCCTCCGACGTCCGGACAACCTCGAGCAGGAACTGCCCCGTGTCGACGAGGTCACCTCGAGCAGGAACCGCCCCACCGATGTCCTGCGGCCACCCGGCCTCGTCCGGCCACAGATTTATCACATCCTGGCGGCCAACCTCTCGATGAGCCTCACCCGATCCGTGCCGGAACGTCCACCCCGGAAAACGACATCGCCCGCCCGCCGTCTCTCCACCCCCGCGACCAGATCACCCGGCCGCCGTACCACCACCGTCCGGGAACCCGCCGGGGCGTCGAGTCATCACGCTCGATCGTCCACCTGGCGTTCGCGCACCCGCGCATAGCCACTGGTATCCGAGTCGGCGACCGTCCTCGCACCTGATCCACCACGGCCGCCGCCCGGTGGTCCTCGTCCCCGCACACACACCAACACCGTGCCACCAGCGGCCTGTCGCTGAGTTGGGACGACCGACAGTCGGTCGCCGAGTCAGTCAGTGCCCTTGTGTCACCGCGTCTTCCGGAGCACATGCGCGTGAGGGGGCGCCCCGGCAGCGGGATCCGTCGGAGGCCTGCTCCTGGTCGCGTCGGCGTCGCTTGTGGAGACCGAGCAGGTGGGGGTCGAGGCGGTGGCCGACGAGCCGCTGCGGAGGTAGATGTTCTCTCGGGGCGAAACAGGGAGTACGCGAAGGGCCGGAACAGCAGCAGCACCATGCCGATCAGGATGAACAGGCGGACATCGGATGCCAAAACCATTGAGCCTGACAGGAACTCGATCAGCGTAACGGTAAACCGCGGTAACCGACCATTGGGCGAACGGTGGTAGGTCCCGGCAGTCGGACTGAGGCGCAAGCCTCCATGCATGGCGAGAAATCGCCTGTTGCGAGGAG
>NZ_JBFUHV010000472.1:0-836 GCF_056402215.1 Rhodococcus sp. P4_B6
GGGTCGTCTGGGTCGTCTGCCCGGACGACGCCGGGATCGGGGCGACCCCGCAGAGGTTCGCGAAGGCACCCTCGGAGGTGATGCGGCCCGGGTTGTCGCCGGCGGTGATCAGCAGCTGGGCGGCGGTCTCGACACCGACGCCGCACCGTTCGAGCAGCCGTGGTGCGGTGTGGGCGACCAGGGCCGCGATGTTCGTGCGCAGGGCCCGACCCTCGGCGGTGAGGGCGCGGATCCGGCGGGCGAGGGACCGCAACGCCGTCTTGACGGCCGCGGTCAGGTCGCCGGGGACGATCGGGCCGGGACGCAGCGCGGCACAGGCGGCGAACAGGGCGGGGTCGGACAGCCCGCGCAGGGCGGCGCGGAGGGGTTCGGGTGCGTTCACGATCATCGCCTTGAGGGTGGTGATCGCCTCGGCCCGGGACTTGATCACGCTGCGGCGGGCGTTGTGCAGGAACCGGATTGCCTCGACGTCCCCGCCGTGGGTCTTGGGGACGGTGGTGGCGCGTCCGGTCAGGGCCGCGGTGGCGGCGGCGTAGGCGTCGAGCGGGTCGGATTTGCCGTGCCGCCGTCGGGAACGACGGTCGGGGCGGTCGACCTCGACGACGGTGAGGCCGGCGTCGTGCAACACGTGGGTGAGGCCGGCGCCGTAGCTGCCGGTGCCCTCGACACCGACGGAGGCGATGATGCCGGTGCCGGCGAGCCAGCTCAGGAGTTGGTGGTAGCCGGCGTCGGTGGCGGGGAACTCGCGGTCGGCGAGGGGGCGACCGAGGTGGTCGACGATCGCGGCGTGGTGGGTGTGTTTGTGGGTGTCGACGCCGGCGTGGATGGTCAGGCTG
>NZ_JBFUHV010000473.1:0-827 GCF_056402215.1 Rhodococcus sp. P4_B6
CCACCAACCCGGACAACGCCTCGTCCCACCAACCCGGACAACGCCTCGTCGGTACGGCCCGCGATCGGCCCACCGATCGCAACATCGCACCCGGCACCGAGCCTGCGAAGCAACACCACCAACACCGCCTGCAACACCATCGACGATGTCGCCCCCGACCCGCGGGCCAACTCGGCTACCCGCGAACCCAATTCCGAGTCGACCGTGAACCCCACCGTGCCGCCACGGTAACTCGGCGCCGCCGGCCTCCGACGATCGGTAGGCAGCTCGATACAGTCGGGCAACCCCTCCAGCTCAGTCTTCCAATACCCGACCTGCGCGGCCAGCACACTGCCCGGATCGTCCTCGCTCCCCAGAAGGTCCCGCTGCCACAGCGTGTAATCGGCGTACTGCACCGGCAACGGCGCCCACCCGGGCGCCTGCCCCGCCGCGCGGGCCGCATACGCGACCGCCACATCCCGGGCCAGCGGCGCCAACGAACCCCCGTCCCCCGCGATATGGTGTAGCACCAACACCAGGATGTGCTGGTTCTCGCCGCATCGCACAAGCGTTGCACGCACAGGGATCTCCACCGACAGGTCGAATCGATGTCCCGCAGCCTCCGCGACCACATCCATCGCAGTGCCGTCCCCGGCGTCGACGACCTCAACCGGCAGTTCCGCGTCGACCTGCTCAGCTGACAGGATCCGCTGGAACGGCACACCGTCGTCCTCACCGAACACCGTCCGCAGGCTCTCGTGCCGAGCCACCACATCCCCCAACCCCGCCACCAACGCCCCCACATCAAGAGCACCGGTCAACCGCACCGCCACCGGAATGTTGTACGT
>NZ_JBFUHV010000474.1:0-811 GCF_056402215.1 Rhodococcus sp. P4_B6
CCAGTACTTGCCGTCCGGGTGGCTCATCTTCCACAGCACGTCATCACCCGGATGCAGCAGCACCGGGGCGTGCAACCGCTCGGCGAGTTCCGGGGCGACGGTGACGTGATCGTTGTGCCCGTGCGTGCAGATCACCGCGTTCACGTGCCGGCCGCCGACCGCGTCGATGATCGGCTGCGCACTGTGGGCGGCGTCCACGATCACCACGTCGGTGTCGTCACCGATCAGCCAGATGTTGTTGTCGACACTCCACTCCCCACCGTCGAGGGCGAACGTGCCCTCGGTGACGACCCGCTCGATCCGCAACCGCCCGCTCACAGCACGACCACCGAACGCAGCACCTCACCGGCGTGCATCTTGTGGAACGACTCTTCGACCTCGTCGATTTTGATGCGCTCGGTGACGAACTTCTCCAACGGCAGCCGGCCCTGCTGGAACAGATCCACCAGCATCGGGAAGTCGCGTTCGGGCAGGCAGTCGCCGTACCACGACGACTTCAACGACCCACCGCGGGAGAAGAAATCGATCAACGGCATCTCCAACCGCATGTCCGGGGTCGGGACCCCCACCAAAACCACGGTGCCGGCCAGGTCGCGGGCGTAGAACGCCTGCTTCCACGTCTCCGGACGCCCGACCGCGTCGATCACCACATCCGCACCGAAACCGCCGGTCAGCTCCCGCACCGCCTCGACCGCATCCACCTCGCCGCCGTTGACCGTGTGCGTCGCACCCAGATCCCTCGCCCACTCGAGCTTCTTCTCGTCCCGGTCGATCGCGATGATCTTGTTCGCCCCGGCCAGCCGGGCACCCA
>NZ_JBFUHV010000475.1:0-801 GCF_056402215.1 Rhodococcus sp. P4_B6
CGTGTGCGTCGCACCCAGATCCCTCGCCCACTCGAGCTTCTTCTCGTCCCGGTCGATCGCGATGATCTTGTTCGCCCCGGCCAGCCGGGCACCCATGATCGCCGCATCACCGACACCGCCGCAGCCGATCACGGCGACGGTGTCACCGCGGCCCACGTTGCCGGTGTTCACCGCCGCACCGAGGCCGGCCATCACCCCGCACCCGAGCAGCCCGACGACCGCCGGGTCCGCGGAGGCGTCGACCTTGGTGCACTGCCCCGCATGAACGAGGGTCTTGTCGGCGAACGCGCCGATCCCCAGCGCCGGGGTCAGTTCGGTGCCGTCCTCGAGCGTCATCCTCTGCGCCGCGTTGTGAGTGTCGAAACAGTACTGCGGGCGACCGCGCTTACACGCCCGGCACTGCCCACACACGGCCCGCCAGTTCAGCACCACGAAATCGCCGACCGCCACCGACGTCACACCCGCGCCGACACTCTCCACGATCCCGGACGCCTCGTGCCCGAGCAGGAACGGGAACTCGTCGTTGATCCCGCCGTCGCGGTAGGTGAGATCCGTGTGGCACACACCGCACGCCGCGATTTCCACCACCACCTCACCCGGACCCGGATCCGGAATAGGTCAAGTCCAGGGAGGTGGTGTACGACGTCGTCGCGTGACTCCTCGTCGGGTGAGTCAGGCAGTCAAGGCCGGTGTCACCTCCTCGGTGGACTCGGTGCTGCTGTCGGTGGTGTTGTCGGTGCGGGAGCGGGCCAGCACGTCCAGACCGAGATAGCGGCGCCCCTCGATCCACTCGTCGTGCTG
>NZ_JBFUHV010000476.1:0-794 GCF_056402215.1 Rhodococcus sp. P4_B6
TCGGGTCGGTGAACGCACCGCGACGATCAGGGAAAGGCGCAGGGTGTGAAGCGGATCGTTGTCGTGAAGCTGGCTCCCACCCCGGAGCAGTATGTGGCGCTGAAATCGACACTGGAGTTGTGCAATGCGGGGGCGAACATGGTTGCGCAGCTCGCGCACACCGCCGCTGATCGRCGCCCGTTCGCGCTGCAAAAGCAGGTCTCTGCCCAGATCAAGGCGTGCGGGTTGTCGGCGCAACCGGCGATCCGGGTCATCAAGAAGGTGGCGGATGCGTACGCGACCCGGACAGCGAACCTGCGTAACGGGAATTACGGCACGCCGGGATCGACACGGTATGCGAAGGTTGCGGGTAAGGCGGTCGTGTTCCGTCAGGACGCGGGCCAACCGTTCGACGATCGGTGCTTGTCGTGGCAGATCGATCGATCGACGGTGTCGATCTGGACGAGCGCGGGCCGGATGCGCAACGTCGGATTCGTGTGCGCGCCGTGGCAGCKGACAATGCTCGCCGACCGCACAGGCGAGTCGGATCTGATTTTCCGGGACGGATGTTTCTACCTGCATGCAACCGTCGACACCGRCGCACCGCAGCAGCTGGTCCCCGCCGACGACCCCRCCGGGTGGCTGGGTGTGGACTTGGGGATCGTGAACCTGGCKGTGACCACCGCAGACGACCCGGCCGAACTCGACGTCCGGTGGTCCGGTGGTGCGGTCACCGCCCGCCGGAAAAAGAACGGAACCATCCGGTCCGCGCTGCAGAAGGTGGGGACCAGGTCCGCGAAACGGAAACTGAAGAA
>NZ_JBFUHV010000477.1:0-773 GCF_056402215.1 Rhodococcus sp. P4_B6
CACTGGTGACGGCGCGGCCGAGTTCACCTACGATGCGACGAAGCCCGCTCTGACGTACATCGGCTCAGCAAGCAAGCAGGTCAACTTTCTGCTCCGCTTCCACAAACTCGCCCAGATCAGCGCCTCGCACTACACCTTGGACGGTGATGCATCCGAGCGCCTGATGCTGAAGTATTACGAGTACTTCCTTCGCGTACGCACTCTGCTTCGTGACGTGTGTGGCATCGAAGCGCTTACCAACCTGGAGTCGTTCCCAATCGACCTTGACCCGTCGCTCCGGGAGTATCACGAGAAGATCGCCTCGAGAATTGAAGCGCTTCGTCTAACTCCTCCGCTGGACGGTGGCCGGCGACGCTACTACATTCACAAGACGCGGCCATTCTTTGTGGACGGCCAAATCTATTACGAAGTCACCTTCTATTGGGCAAGCAACAAGGTCAGCAAGTTTGATCGCATCATTGGCTTCACGGATATCGATATGACGGACAAGTATGCCGCCATGCTCACGCTCCACGGCGGCTCAATCGATGTACTTGGACAGACGATGCCGATCACGATCATCCGCGACTGGGAAGTGTCCATCCGTCCGTGCGAGTTCGACAACTTCGCACGCCTTTTCGGGCTTTCGACCAGCGTGCGCACTGGCACCTCGGAGTACCGCCGCGTCATGCAGGGGCTGACCGCCAGCTCGGGAAGTCTCCTCGATCTCGTGGAGATGCCAGATGCCCGGTATTCGGAGGTGCGGGCGGCTGGAACGGCGAGGGTAACCAAAC
>NZ_JBFUHV010000478.1:0-769 GCF_056402215.1 Rhodococcus sp. P4_B6
CAGGAACTCCGGATCCCAATGCCAGTACCAACGGCCATCACGCAGCCGAAGGTTCTTACGCAGACCCTGTGGGTTGGGCTTGCGGACACGGTTCGGGGTATACGCCGCGATCGCCGCTGCCGCGTCGTCGAGGCTCGCGAAACCCTCGAGGCCACTGCGCATGAAGGCCATGATCTCCGCGGTACCGCTCGTTTCGACCTTCGGTGCGATATCGACCAAGACCAAGCCGCGAGCGAGATCGGGATTCTCACCCTGCCCGATCAACGACGTCATACCGCCCATCGAGGCACCGACGAGAACTGGCTTCTCCCCCAGCTCTTCGATGACCGAGGTCAAGTCGGCGACCAACGCATCGATGCCATAGTCCCCATCCGGCGCCCACTGACTGTCTCCATGCCCACGCGCATCCAGCGCAATGGCGGACCAGCCGTCCGCCGCGAGGCTGCGACCGGTGTTTCGCCAGGAATGCCGCGTCTGCCCGCCGCCGTGCAGCAACAGGACCAAGCCCTTTCTGTCGGCGCCTGATCCGTCACCCGGTGKCGGCGGGTCCCACCGGTCGGCGACAAGCGTGACGCCATCACCGGCGAATTCGGATTGTGGGACTACGGGATCCATGGGGTTCCTCACCAACAAGGTCGAGTCGAGCATTCTCCTCCATGGTGCACCACAGGGTGAACACTAATTCACCCGGTGCGAGCGTTGTCTGCCGCCATAGCTGTATACCGTGGCCACGGCGGGCGAGCCGCAGGGCCTCAGGACCGAGGGGGGT
>NZ_JBFUHV010000479.1:0-739 GCF_056402215.1 Rhodococcus sp. P4_B6
GCCCGATCCTGTAGTCGCTCGATATCGTCTCCGAACTCCTCGTGGCGACCATGAATCAAGATGTACTGGACCTCCACCCGCAGACGAGAAATATCGTCGGGCAGCTTATAGTCCCGGACGAAATTGAGGTGATTAAGGGGATCCTGAAACCACTTCCGCCACTCGTGGATCTGTTGGTTCGCGTCCTTGAAGTCGGAATGCGGTTTGAGAGTCTTTCTCTTGAACCAACGCTTATCGGGGCGCTCGATCTCGATCAGGACCGGTAAGAGGTGCGTGGTGTTACTCGCAATCCATAAGAAGTCAGGTTTACGCTCGGCGATACCGGGCAGTCGTGGTTGGCTGATCACCGCCCCCGGCCACGGCCACTTGCCGTACTTCATATGAGCACCGTGGGAACCGGGAATCAGTGAARGGTGCCGCTCGAGAAACTTCTGAGCAATCTTCTCAAGTTGAATGTCTTCTGAGTTGACCAGCCGGTTCCACTCGGCTATGAGGGCGTCCCGATAGGGCCGGGGGTTCGGGGCGTCGGGTCCGCCCTCAACCGTAAACCCGGGTAGGTCGCCAATTTCCACTGCCCGTCCGCCCTTCTCTCACGCTACATTGCCAGAATGTCGAACAAAGCATCCCACGAAGCCCGTCGAGCGTGGAACGAGTGTGTGGCTGGCGCGTCAACCGAGCCCTACTCGGGTCTCTTGGGAGCGGGGAGTTTCTCATTGAGCAATGACAGCGATACCAGAGC
>NZ_JBFUHV010000480.1:0-736 GCF_056402215.1 Rhodococcus sp. P4_B6
CAGTTCGACCTCACGCTGACGGTAAGTGAACGCGTAGATCGGGATGGTGCCGCTTGCGGTCTGACCGCCGCGCTGACTTACGCGCAGGACCTGTTCGACGAGGACACCGTCCGCAGTTCGACCTCACGCTGACGGTAAGTGAACGCGTAGATCGGGATGGTGCCGCTTGCGGTCTGACCGCCGCGCTGACTTACGCGCAGGACCTGTTCGACGAGGACACCGTCCGCGGCTTCGCCGACCGGTTCACTCGCCTCCTCGACGCTGCGGTCGCCGATCCCGACAGCCCGGTCGGCGACATCGACCTCCTCGACCCCACCGAAAAACAGCTGATCCTCGCGGACTGGAACCACACCGATCATGCTCCAACCACCGACACACTGGTGTCGATATTCGGTGCGCAGGCCGCCCGCACACCCGACGCGCCCGCGGTGGTGGATGGGGACCGGTGCCTGTCCTATGCCGAGTTCAGCGCACGCGTCAACCGTCTCGCCCGACGCTTGATCACCCAGGGTGTGGGCCCGGAAACCATCGTGGCAGTGCGGATGCGCCGCTCCCTCGACTTCGTCGTCGGAGTCTATGCGACCCTCACCGCCGGTGGGGCTTACCTACCCATCGACCCCGACCACCCAGCCGAGCGCACCCACTTCATTCTCGCAGTGGCACAACCAACCTGCATGCTGACCACCACCCACGACGACCACATCGATCTGCCGGACCCGGTACCGGTCCTCCACAC
>NZ_JBFUHV010000481.1:0-733 GCF_056402215.1 Rhodococcus sp. P4_B6
GATCCACTACCCACCTACCGTGCAACTCTCCACCCTGGTCAATAGCCTCAAGGGCGTCTCCGCTCGATACCTGCGCCAAGAGTTCCCCGACCACATTCAGAAATACCTGTGGGGCAATCACTTCTGGTCACCGTCCTACTTCGCCGCCTCCGCAGGCGGAGCCCCACTCGCCATCGTCGCCGAGTACATCACCAACCAAAAACGACCCGAACCCACCCCAAGAAAGCGACCCCGCTACGCGCGATCGCACAGTACAGAATCAGCTTCCTCCCGGCCCTGAAGGGCCAGGCTTCCTCTGATTTATCCGGTGAAGGTCCGTGGCCTCATCGTCGGCGAGGTGCGCTCGGCGACCTCTGAGGAGGGCGAGGTCACACTCGCTCTCGCGATCCAGCCGGACAAGGCACCGCTGATCCCGTCCAACGCGACGGCGCGTCTGCTGCCCAAGACGCTGTTCGGTGAACGCTATGTGTCGCTGATCGTTCCGGAGGGCGACACGGCTCCGCCGATCCAAGCCGGTGACACGCTGCGTCAGGACAAGAGCGGCAACGCCGTCGAGGTCGGCGAGGTTCTGGACGGCCTGCTGCCGCTCCTACAAGCGATTCCGCCGCAGGACCTGGCGAACACGCTCGGCGCGCTGTCCCAGGGACTGGGCGGCCGCGGCGCCGAACTCGGCCTGACGCTCGACCGGCTCGAGGAGATCTTCGGTGGGCTGAACACCGAACTTCCCGCCATC
>NZ_JBFUHV010000482.1:0-727 GCF_056402215.1 Rhodococcus sp. P4_B6
GCCAATTCCAGTTTCGGGTGCTCCTGGTTCTGGAGGACGAGCATCACCTGGAACAGTGGGTGTCGGGTGGTCGATCGTGCCGGGTTGAGTGCCTGTACCACCCGTTCGAACGGCACGTCGGCGTGCTCGAACGCGGCCAGGTCGGCTTCCCGGACCGTCGAGAGCAGGTCGGTGAAGTTGCTGGCGCCGTCGACCGGGGTTCGCAGCACCAGTGTGTTGACGAACATGCCGACCAGGTCGTCGAGGGCTGGGTCGCCGCGGCCGGCGACAGGGGTGCCGATCACGATATCGCCGGTGCCCGATATCCGGGCCAGGAACACCGCGAACGCGGTGTGCAGCACCATGAACACGGTCGCGGTGTGCTGTCGTGCTAGTGCGGCTGCCGCGCCGTGGGTGCGTGCGTCGATGGTGAACGTGTGTGTTCGTCCACGGCGGGTGACGGCAGGCCGTGTTCTGTTCCCGGGCAGCTCGAGCTGTTCCGGTAGACCATCCAAAGTCGTGCGCCAGTAGGTCAGCTGCTGTGCGATCGACGAATCGGGGTCGTCCTCGGACCCGAGGAGTTCGCGTTGCCACAGGGTGTAGTCGGCGTACTGGACCGCCAGCGGTGGCCACGAGGGCGGGTGTCCGCCAGTGCGGGCCGTGTAGGCGGCCACGAGATCCCGGGCCAGCGGGGCGATCGAGGAGCCGTCGGCGCAGATGTGGTGCAGCACCACGGCGAGCACATGCT
>NZ_JBFUHV010000483.1:0-721 GCF_056402215.1 Rhodococcus sp. P4_B6
ACATCACTCACATCACTCGTGCTGGGTTTCCCCATTCGGACATCCTCGGATCTCAGCTCGGTTGACAGCTCCCCGAGGCTTATCGCAGCCTCCTACGTCCTTCATCGGCTCCTGGTGCCAAGGCATCCACCGTACGCTCTTCATTACTTACAACAAAGATGCTCGCGTCCACTGTGCAGTTCTCAAACAACACACAACCAACCACCTCGCGCAGACACCAGACCGGAAGAACAACTTCCGCGGTTTGACCTGCAGTGCTTGCTTGTCGTTACTTTCCTGTAGAGGAAACACTCGCGTGTTCTCTCAGGACCCAACAGTATGCCGATATAACTCTTCTCCCACCGGCACTCGGGCCGGCAGCAAGTGAAAAGAATGCTTGTCAGTGTTCCACCCATGAGCGCCCGCAGCCCTACTGATGAGGACTAAACGGTCTCTGCCAGAACATCATCCACTGACTGTTCAGTGGTGCACGTCTGGAGAATGCTCCTTAGAAAGGAGGTGATCCAGCCGCACCTTCCGGTACGGCTACCTTGTTACGACTTCGTCCCAATCGCCGATCCCACCTTCGACGGCTCCCTCCCACAAGGGGTTAGGCCACCGGCTTCGGGTGTTACCGACTTTCATGACGTGACGGGCGGTGTGTACAAGGCCCGGGAACGTATTCACCGCAGCGTTGCTGATCTGCGATTACTAGCGACTCCGACTTCACGGGGTCGAGTTG
>NZ_JBFUHV010000484.1:0-919 GCF_056402215.1 Rhodococcus sp. P4_B6
ACTGATATGGACGCAGATTTGTCAAGAGGGCAGCAGGAGGCGGACGTCCAGGACCGTCGTCGAGGGACGTCCGCCTCGGGTGGCCCCGGATGAATCTGTTGGTTGGTGGCGAGCGTGTCGGTTGTCGACGCGTTGTCGAAGTCTGATATGCGCGGGTTGGCTACCGCAAAGACAGTTGTTCGGCTGGAGTGGATCGCTGGTCTAACCTCGAGCGTGATCCCAACGTGCAGTTGAGGATTGCTCATAGTTCTCTCGCGGGTCACTCCCAGGCGCTGTTGTCACCAACCGTGTGATCATCCGGGACGTTCGTGGGGCCTTCGGCCCCCCGGTCCGTGCCCCATCGGTCGTCGCCGAGGAGCGGGGGCAAGGTGGAGTCCCCGCAGCGCAAGCGAGGAGAACCGACCTTGCCGCCCGACGAGCAAACGACCAGAATGGCCCGCGACGGGGGAAGGCCCCATGGGTCAGTCGTCGAGCACGGCCAACGACCAGCACCACCCGGCGAGCTCGCGGGCGATGGCGGTGTTCGCCAGCACGGGACGCTTGCGGCGGGCGTCGAACCCGGCCCAGCGCTCGTGCAGGCGCCGGTTGCCTCGTTGCCCGCGGGGACGACTCGGTGGGCACCAGTCCCAGGTACGCGCCGATCGAGCGGCCGGTCAGCCGGTGCCAGTCCCCGATCTCGACCGCCAGCCCGAACGCGGTCAACGTGGACACCCCCCGCAGGCACCCGAGCCGGGTCACCACCGGGGTGWAGGCGCTGTCGGCGGCCATCCGGGTGATCGCGGCATCCAAACGGTCGCGCCGGCCGACGGCGGCGAGCATGGTGTCGTACGCGGTCTCGTACGCCAACTGCAGACCGGGYTCATCGAAGTGCTGGCTGCGCAGCCAGGTGTCGTGCACCTGCGTCCACGCGTGCCCTCCG
>NZ_JBFUHV010000485.1:0-715 GCF_056402215.1 Rhodococcus sp. P4_B6
GGGACGCTTTGCCACTCAGTGATACTGGTTGGGTTCGTTGACGCGGCCGGTCTGACTCGTTGCCACTCTGACGCCCGCAAGGACTGTCCTTCACGTGATGTGTCGACCGACCGCGTCGACGAACACACGCGGCCGGTCGGGCGGAGTGAMCTGATAGGAGCCTGACTTCGACAAGTCCCATCACTGAGTTGTCCGCCGTCCCGACCGGTGCGTGGCCACCAGATGAAAGGGACAGCCATGACCAGCATGACCGAAACCCCGCCGGATGTCAGCCTGACCATCSACGCCGGCGTCGACACCCACAAACACACCCACCACGCCGCGATCGTCGACCACCTCGGTCGCCCCCTCGCCGACCGCGAGTTCCCCGCCACCGAYGCCGGCTACCACCAACTCCTGAGCTGGCTCGCCGGCACCGGCATCATCGCCTCCGTCGGTGTCGAGGGCACCGGCAGCTACGGCGCCGGCCTCACCCACGTGTTGCACGACGCCGGTCTCACCGTCGTCGAGGTCGACCGCCCCGACCGTCGTTCCCGACGGCGGCACGGCAAATCCGACCCGCTCGACGCCTACGCCGCCGCCACCGCGGCCCTGACCGGACGCGCCACCACCGTCCCCAAGACCCACGGCGGGGACGTCGAGGCAATCCGGTTCCTGCACAACGCCCGCCGCAGCGTGATCAAGTCCCGGGCCGAGGCGATCACCACCCTCAAGG
>NZ_JBFUHV010000486.1:0-704 GCF_056402215.1 Rhodococcus sp. P4_B6
CCCCGCCCTCGACGTCGCCCCCACCCCGGAGGCGTGCGATCACCACCATTCCCACCACGAGGACTCCGATGACTGATTTCGAACGGCTCCGCGCCACCCTGCCCACCGGTCTGTGGATCGACGGCGCCCAGACCGACCCGATCGACGGCGGCACATTCCCGGTCTACGACCCCGCCACCGGACCCCTCATCGCCGACGTCGCCGATGCCGGCGGCAAGGACGCGATGCGCGCACTGGACTCCGCCGCGGCGGTCCAGGAGGAATGGGCGGCCACGGCCCCGCGGCAGCGGTCGATCATCCTGCGCTCGGCGTGGGAGAAGGTCATCGAGCGCACCGACGACCTCGCGCTGCTGATGACGATGGAGATGGGCAAGGCACTGCCGGAAAGCCGCGGCGAGGTGAACTACGGCGCCGAGTTCCTGCGCTGGTTCAGCGAGGAAGCCGTCCGCATCCAGGGCCGCTACACCACGTCACCGTCCGGCAGCGGACGGATCATGGTCACCAAGGTCCCCGTCGGACCCACCCTGGCCGTCACACCGTGGAACTTCCCCCTCGCGATGGGCACCCGCAAGATCGGCCCCGCGCTCGCCGCCGGCTGCACGATCATCGTCAAGCCCGCCGAGGACACCCCGCTCACCATGCTGCTGCTCGCCGAGATCTTCGCCGAGGCCGGCCTGCCCGCCGGTGTGCTGTCGGTGCTGCCC
>NZ_JBFUHV010000487.1:0-698 GCF_056402215.1 Rhodococcus sp. P4_B6
GTTGCTGATCGAGGCCGCCTGGCATCACCGGCAGCCCTATCGTGCCGGGGTGGATCTGCGGCGCCGCTGGGACAAGGCCTCACCGGCGGCCCGAGCCCGCGGGCAACGAGGCAACCGGCGCCTGCACGAGCGCTGGGCCGGGTTCGACGCCCGCCGCAAGCGTCCCGTGCTGGCGAACACCGCCATCGCCCGCGAGCTCGCCGGGTGGTGCTGGTCGTTGGCCGTGCTCGACGACTGACCCAYGGGGCCTTCCCCCCGTCGCGGCCATTCTGGTCGTTGCTCGTCGGGCGGCAAGGTCGGTTCTCCTCGCTTGCGCTGCGGGGACTCCACCTTGCCCCCGCTCCTCGGCGACGACCGATGGGGCACGGACCGGGGGGCCGAAGGCCCCACGAACGTCCCGGATGATCACACGGTTGGTGACAACAGCGCCTGGGAGTGACCCGCGAGACAACTATGAGCAATCCTCAACTGCACGTTGGGATCACGCTCGAGGTTAGACCAGCGATCCACTCCAGCCGAACAACTGTCTTTGCGGTAGCCAACCCGCGCATATCAGACTTCGACAACGCGTCGACAACCGACACGCTCGCCACCAACCAACAGATTCATCCGGGGCCACCCGAGGCGGACGTCCCTCGACGACGGTCCTGGACGTCCGCCTCCTGCTGCCCTCTTGACAAATCTGCGTCCATATCAGT
>NZ_JBFUHV010000488.1:0-681 GCF_056402215.1 Rhodococcus sp. P4_B6
CGCGTTCTTCCCACTCTGGTCCTACGCCACCGAACCCGCCATCGAACTCGCCGAACGCCTCGCCGGCTACGCCCCCGGCGACCTGAACCGGGTCTTCTTCACCACCGGCGGCGGCGAGGCCGTCGAAAGCGCCTGGAAACTGGCCAAACAGTACTTCAAGAAGGTCGGCAAACCCGGCAAACACAAGGTCATCTCCCGCTCCATCGCCTACCACGGCACCCCCCAAGGCGCGCTGGCGATCACCGGCATCCCCGCCCTGAAGGCGCCGTTCGAACCGCTCACCCCCGGCGCGTTCCGGGTCCCCAACACCAACATCTACCGCGCCCCCGACCCCCTCGGCTCCGATCCGAAGGCATTCGGGATCTGGGCCGCCGACCGGATCGCCGAGGCCATCGAATTCGAGGGCCCCGACACCGTCGCCGCCGTCTTCCTCGAACCGGTGCAGAACGCCGGCGGCTGCTTCCCACCCCCGCCCGGCTACTTCGAACGGGTCCGGCAGATCTGCGACGAGTACGACGTGCTGCTGGTCTCGGACGAGGTGATCTGCGCGTTCGGCAGGATCGGGTCGATGTTCACGTGCGAGGACTTCGGGTACGTGCCCGACATCATCACCTGCGCCAAGGGCCTGACGTCGGGGTACTCGCCGATCGGGGCGATGATCGCCTCGGACCGGTTGTTCGC
>NZ_JBFUHV010000489.1:0-671 GCF_056402215.1 Rhodococcus sp. P4_B6
CGGATGAATTCCGCGGATGAATTCCGCGCCTTCCTGTCGGCGTACAAGGAAAGCGCCCAATGGGTCGTCGATCACCCCGACGAAGCGATCTCCATCCTGATGAACGACAGCCAGATCAGTTACGACGCCGCCAAGGACGCCTACGACTTCGCGAAGCCGGACTACTCGACCGACGGGCTCGTCGACAAGCAAGGCCTGCAGACCTGGCTCGACCTCACCGACAAATACGGGACGATCCACGACGGACTACCCACCGTCGACGCCCTCTACGACCCGACCTACGCGCACAACGCACCGTGACCGACGCGCATGCTCACCAACGAGCAACGCCGGACGAGGACTGACATGACTGATTTCGAACGGCTCCGTGCCACCCTGCCCACCGGTCTGTGGATCGACGGCGCCCAGACCGACCCGATCGACGGCGGCACCTTCCCGGTGTACGACCCGGCAACGGGAACCCTCATCGCCGACGTCGCCGATGCCGGTGGCAAGGACGCGATGCGCGCACTGGACTCCGCCGCGGCGGTCCAGGAGGAATGGGCGGCCACCGCACCCCGGCAGCGGTCGATCATCCTGCGGTCGGCGTGGGAGAAGGTCATCGAGCGCACCGACGACCTCGCGCTGCTCATGACGATGGAGATGGGCAAGGCCCTGCCGGAGAGCCGCGG
>NZ_JBFUHV010000490.1:0-659 GCF_056402215.1 Rhodococcus sp. P4_B6
GTATCTGCCCGATTTGTATCTGCCCGATTTCGCGGTCGCCGATCCAGACGCCAGCGCCACGGCGACGGTGCGACAACTGCTCAACCACACGTCGGGTTGGCTCGGTGACGATCTCCAGGACTTCGGTCGAGGTGACGACGCGATAACCAAGTTCGTGGCGTCGATGACCCGGCTCCCACAAAAGACCCCGCCGGGCACGGTCTTCGCCTACAACAATGCGGGGTTGGTTGTGGCGGGGCGGATCGTCGAGGCCGTGACCGGATCGGTCTATGAGGACGCCGTCCAGAAGATGCTGCTGGACCCGCTCGAGTTAAGTCACACCCGCTTTCTTCTCGGACCAGATAATCGGCCAAAATATCGCCGCCTCACACAACGTCGACAACGGAAAAGCCGTTGTGGATCCGGGCTTCTGGTTCTTCTCGCGCAGTTGCAATCCGACCGGATCGTTGATATCCAGCGTGCGGGATCAGGTGCGCTACGCGCGCTTCCACCTCGGCGACGGCACTACACCCAAGGGAGATCGGTTGATGAGCAAAGACTCGCTCATCGCCATGCGTTCGAATCCAGGCGTCGGCGGCACGCTTCAGGTCGAACTCACCGGCGTGGGAGTGACATGGATGCTGCGGCCGTCCGCGGAGAACGAGACGATCGTCCAACAT
>NZ_JBFUHV010000491.1:0-617 GCF_056402215.1 Rhodococcus sp. P4_B6
GGTGTCGTCCTCAGCGACGCCGCCGGGGACATCGCCCACAACCACCAGATGCTCTACGGCTACGTCTCGACCGCCGCCACCCCTACAACTAAGACGACCGATCCGTCCCGGTCCGTCGTCCAAGCAGTGATGCGGTTCAACAATCCTGAGGACGCCGCCACGACCGCCCGCGAGATCCACCAGAACCTGCTGACCGTCGACGACGGCACCGGCCTCGAGACCGCCGAGAACATCGACATCCTGCCCAACACCCTGGTCTCGACCGGACAGACGAATTTCGATGCCGGACCCGAGGTGTCGGTCAACGCGTTCACGCCCCACGGGGACTACCTTCTCTACACCTGGGCGAAAGCCCCCGCCGCCGACAAGGACTGGACCGCGAAGGCCGTCGCGAAGTCCCTCCAACTGCAAGAACCGCTGATCGACCAGTTCCCGGCCACCCCGACCCGCGCCCAGAACGGTGGACAGTCCGCGCAGCTGCCCATGATCGACCAGGACAAGGTCCTGATATACGCCCTCCCCGAAGAAGACGCCCAAGCCCAACTCGGCGACGACATGGCCGCCTACGGGCCCCGCGGCATGGCGCACCGCTCCACCAACCCGCCGCTGACCTACAA
>NZ_JBFUHV010000492.1:0-616 GCF_056402215.1 Rhodococcus sp. P4_B6
GTTTCGAGGCGCTCGACATCCGAGATCAGTTCGAGTGCTGTCTTGTAGCGCTGTGAGATGTCATGCGCCGCACACTTTTGGATAATCCTCCCGACTTCGTCAGTGCCTGATTTCAGCGACTCCCTGCCAGTGAAGATGTAGGACAGGACCCAGGCAACCGCGTACATCTCGTTCAGGGCGTTATAGTCCCTGAAGTTGTCGAGCAGTGGGTCACGAATGGTTCCCCGCATCTCCGTCTTCGTTCGAGTGAACTCGGAGGTCTTGTCCTTGACCAGACCGAAGTCGGAGAGCTTGACCAGCACCGCTCCGCTTTCGAAGACCTTCAAGAGCACGTTCTGGAGACTGATATCTCGGTGGAGTAGCCCGGCGCTGTGGATGTAGTTGATGCCGTATAGGAACTGAAGCGCGATCCGCTTCCGTGACGAAAACTGCAACGCGTTGTTTCGTTTCAGGATGTACTTTCGGAGAGTCTCGTCGCAGAACTCCATCGTGTACTCATTGCGGGTTTCGTCGTACTGATACACCTCGACGACGTAGGGGAAACTGAGCCGCTTCATCACGTCGAACTCCTGCTTGAAGCGTTGCAGGTCCCGGTCACTGATGCCACGCTTCGCTC
>NZ_JBFUHV010000493.1:0-603 GCF_056402215.1 Rhodococcus sp. P4_B6
GAATGGAGTTGAACAGGCCGGCGACCATCACAACGGCGGTCAGTGCGATGGGAATGATCAGCGGCACGCCGTCGAGCTTGGCTCGGCGGAAGGGTGAAGCAATCTCTGGTCGAGTCTCGATGCTCATGGGTTTTCCCCTCGGGGGGTGCACGTGTCGACCGCGGTTGACATGCTCTACAAGCACGCGGACACCGCGCACACCCTGTTCGGTGCCGACGCGCCCCTCATCTGGCTTGTACACGGCACCACGATCTCTCGTGACACCCTCGCTCCGATCCTGGAGGCATTCCTCGAGCGTGGCGTGGAGTTTGTAACCCTCGATGAGGCGATGAAGCATCCGGTGAACTTCGGGAAGCCGCCGTGTAATGAGAGCTTCACCAACCAACTACAGAGATTCGCGCTTGCTGCGGGCTTGCCGAAACCTGAACTCGACTTCGAGCGGCTTGCCGAGATCCTGAACCTCGCGCCCATTCCCGGCCTCGACACGATGGCGACTTACGAAGAGCGCATGTTCAAGCCGTTGGCAAAGCGGGTGGGAGCTGAATACGACTGGGATTGGTCCTGAGTCGGCAATCCACATTCACAACGTCACCTCTCTCTAAT
>NZ_JBFUHV010000494.1:0-602 GCF_056402215.1 Rhodococcus sp. P4_B6
GATTAAGGCGACGCGAGACTGGCTGAATAGGTCTTTCAGTGCGTCTCGCTTAGCGTCGTCGTCGATCCCTTGAGAAGTTTCATCGAGCCACCGTTGCACGGCAGCCGGATATCCGTCGATACCAGATGATGCGAACTCCTGGAGCATTTCGATGATCGTGACGGTGTCGTCCTCATACCCATGCATGAAGACGTGGCCCATGTCCTTTTCGAGGCCCCTCGAGGCTCGGTGCTTGTAGTACAGTCCCGCGTTGTAGGTCGCGAGCAGATTATCGACATCGCCGAGRTCTTCGAGGTCCTTCACCGGGGTATATAACAGCCCGTGGTTCTCGACGTTGTTCTTCACGCGGCGAGCGAGCAGCTCGTGTGTTCGGTCCCTCGCATCGAGGCTCTCGACCAGGTCCCAGTACCGCGGATTGTGCCCGCGAAGCGACGTGCAGAACGGCATCGTGTCGAAAGGGATGCACCCGTAGTCCAGCTTCAGATTGGAGAGACGGGCGCAGCCATCCCAGTTGTATTGCAGCTTGAGGAACTGGTTGTGCATTGCCAGCATGAGGTAGCGGATAACGTTGTGCCCCGGTGCATTGTTGCGCACGATCTGTC
>NZ_JBFUHV010000495.1:0-594 GCF_056402215.1 Rhodococcus sp. P4_B6
CTGGACACCTTGTCGATGACCTTCAGCGACACCGACGACGACGCCGCACCGATGATCACCTGGGTGCCCGCCGCCAGTTCGCGGTCCACCGTGGTGTTCGCCGTATCGGTGGTGGTGTCGCCGGAGTCGCCGGGAATCAGCTGGACGGGCTGGCCGAGAACCCCTCCTGCCGCGTTGACGTCGTTGACGCCGAGCTGGGTGCCCGCCACCATCGGCGGTCCGAGGAAGGAGAGGCTTCCCGTGTCGGGGAGCAGGGTGCCGATCTTCAGCGGCGCCGTGGACGGGGCACCCGCTGCCGCCGCTTCTTCGGGGGTGCAGTCGGTGGAAACAGTGGTGGCCGAGGCAGAGCTGTCACTCCCGCTCGCGGAGTCGTCGCCACTGTCCGAACTACAACCTGCCAGTGCGAGAGATGCCGCGCCGAGAACCGCGGCCGCCCGCACGAGGGTCCGTTTAGCCATCCAAACTCTCCTTAGATCACCTGTGTGCGGGCGCCACCCGAGTTGGCGTCCGCTGTGGGATCAGACGCTAGCGGTCCGGCGGCTTTCTTCGCCAACCCGGCCACCGACCGCGCCCGCAACTTCCTCGCTCGGGTTC
>NZ_JBFUHV010000496.1:0-583 GCF_056402215.1 Rhodococcus sp. P4_B6
GATCGCCATTCCGATGGCAAACTCGGTACCGCTCACCCGCAGATCGGACCAGAGCGGACCTTCGGTCAAGGACGTGAACCCATCCCAGATCTCGCTCGGTGAGCTGAAGAACAGCGGGTTCCACAGGCCCATCTTGCCCAGTATTTCCCAGACCACGAGGATGATGATGACGGTGCCGATCGGCAACCAGTAGCGTTCGTAGCGCCGCCAGATGCTGGGCTGCCGGGTCGGTGTCGGATCCTTCTGCGACCGTTCGGATCGGATTGCTGTCGTGTTCATCGGGTCGGTCCTTCTTCTTCACGTGCGCGGGTCTCGTTGACCTCTTGCCGAAGGTGCATCCAGAGTTGCTTGCGGTAAGCCTCGTAGCGGGCCGGGTAATCGGCGCTGTTTTCGTCGGGGAGGTCGACGGTGACGGCTTCGCGAATCCGGCCGGGGCCGGCGGTCATCAGCAGAATTCGGTTGGACAGTTGCAGCGCTTCGTCGAGGTTGTGGGTGACGAAGACGACGGTTCGCTGTTCCTCCTGGACGAGGGCGCGAACATCTTCCCTCAAGATCTCGGCGTTCTGCGCATCGAGTGCACCGA
>NZ_JBFUHV010000497.1:0-574 GCF_056402215.1 Rhodococcus sp. P4_B6
CCTCGGCCCCTCGGCCCGGGACTTGATCACGCTGCGGCGGGCGTTGTGCAGGAACCGGATTGCCTCGACGTCCCCGCCGTGGGTCTTGGGGACGGTGGTGGCGCGTCCGGTCAGGGCCGCGGTGGCGGCGGCGTAGGCGTCGAGCGGGTCGGATTTGCCGTGCCGCCGTCGGGAACGACGGTCGGGGCGGTCGACCTCGACGACGGTGAGGCCGGCGTCGTGCAACACGTGGGTGAGGCCGGCGTCGTGCAACACGTGGGTGAGGCCGGCGTCGTGCAACACGTGGGTGAGGCCGGCGCCGTAGCTGCCGGTGCCCTCGACACCGACGGAGGCGATGATGCCGGTGCTGGCGAGCCAGCTCAGGAGTTGGTGGTAGCCGGCGTCGGTGGCGGGGAACTCGCGGTCGGCGAGGGGGCGACCGAGGTGGTCGACGATCGCGGCGTGGTGGGTGTGTTTGTGGGTGTCGACGCCGGCGTGGATGGTCAGGCTGACATCCGGCGGGGTTTCGGTCATGCTGGTCATGGCTGTCCCTTTCATCTGGTGGCCACGCACCGGTCGGGACGGCGGACAACTC
>NZ_JBFUHV010000498.1:0-573 GCF_056402215.1 Rhodococcus sp. P4_B6
ATCTCCGCATGTACGGACTATTCATCAAGAACCCCTCGTTCCACGCCGAGGAAGAATGGCGGCTACTACGGTTCAACGTCGATCCCGACCTGGCGGACCTCAGGTTTGCCCCCGGCCGGGACGGTGTGCGCACCTTTCTGCCTTTCACGATCCTCGACGAGGGGCCGCACTCTCAGTTCTCCGAACGCCCCCGCCCCTCTCTACGAACCGGCCCGACCACCCTGCCCGGTACCGCGACCTATGCCAGCACACGACTCCTCGAGAAGTGGGTAGGTGCTGGGAATACCGATGTCTTCCACACCCGTTCCAGTTTCCGCTGACGGGATAAGTCGCTGACCGGCGCGGAGTCTCACGGGAAACACATGTCCCGTCACACCCAGTTCCCCCAGCGTGCCGTCGAGTCCGTGAGCGGCGTGGGTGGCCCGATCCACCAGCTGGGCCTGGGATCGCGTCTTCTCGTCCAGGTGCTGTGCGTCACCACGCGCCGCCGACAGAGACTTCGACCGGATCGGGTCGCGGAGCTGACTCCCAGGACGAGCAGAGTCGACCGAACACCCGGGCATAACCAGAACA
>NZ_JBFUHV010000499.1:0-566 GCF_056402215.1 Rhodococcus sp. P4_B6
CTGGAGGACATGTTCAAACGGTTCAAAGCGGAATGGGACAACTACGAGTGGGGCACCGACATCGCGTCCTACCCGAACTACTACAACCACTACCGCCGGCTCGTCGACTCCGACGTCATCCGTCATCGAGACGACTTCCTCGGGGAGGTCAACAAGTGGACCGGAATGGAGTTGGGGTTGCTCAGTAGCGAGTTCGAGACCGAGAGGCGGCGCATCATCGACCGGCTGCACGACGTGAACGCGATCTTGGAAAGAATCCCGTTCGGGCGCGACGGCGACCGCCTCCGCATCGACCCCGCCGAACGCGAAACCCCGACGTCGCGCCACTTCTGGTCCAGCCTGCAGCAATTCATCGAAACATCCAGCAGTGCAACACCCATGACGCTCGACGTGGCCAAGGCGCGTTATAACACCATTACTCAGTTCATCCGGCAGATCATGCCTGCCGACCAACTACCTCGCGGCGAGTCCTCCCAGCGAGAGGAAATCCTCGATGTGCGCCGCCACATCAGCATCAAAGCCCAGAAAGTCGACCCCGCCGACCCCGACAACATCAAGGGCACCTA
>NZ_JBFUHV010000500.1:0-561 GCF_056402215.1 Rhodococcus sp. P4_B6
GGGACACCCCGATGTCGGATGTGCGCACCATCGCAATCGCCGACCTGGGCGGCGAGCTGCCCAAGATCCAGGACGCCACGCTCAAGATGTACGGAAAGATCTCTCGGATGTGCCGCCGGGACCTGTTCGTCAACGAGCATCGCAATCGCCGACCTGGGCGGCGAGCTGCCCAAGATCCAGGACGCCACGCTCAAGATGTACGGAAAGATCTCTCGGAGATACTGGGCCTGCCTGTTCGTCAACGAGCCGATCTTCCACTGGAGTGATGTGTGCGACGACGCGCAGCTCCCACACGCCTACACTGTCGCGCTCGAAATCGACCCGGAGATACTGGGCCTGCAGGAGATTCGCGTCAACGACATTTCCACCACCTTCACCCGGCCGAAGAACTACATCCCCGCCATCGTCGGCGGCGCAGTCWTCGCCCGCGAGCAGTGGGACACCCCGATGTCGGATGTGCGCACCATCGCAATCGCCGACCTGGGCGGCGAGCTGCCCAAGATCCAGGACGCCACGCTCAAGATGTACGGAAAGATCTCTCGGATGTGCCGCCGGGACCTG
>NZ_JBFUHV010000501.1:0-554 GCF_056402215.1 Rhodococcus sp. P4_B6
GGCCGACCTCGAGCGTGAACTCGCCGTGCTCGCCTGCGTGCGCGACCGCCTCCGGGCATCGGAGATGCCGGCGGTTTCCGGCGCGGGTGGCAGGCCGTCCCGTTGCGGGCCCCGGGAGGTCGGCAGGTCGTAGTAGTTCGTCGCCGGTTCTCGCCGGGCGCGTCGAGCGCTGAGGCGCAATCGCGTGCGGACGGTGACGTGCGTGCCGCATCGCCGGATGCGTCCGGGTCGGCCGGGCTACTACCCGCCGCCGACGTGCGAAACCGTGTGGCGAGCCGGCGCGGGTCTGAATCGGACCGGGCGGTACCGCTCCCATCAGCAGGTCGGATTTTCCATATTGGTGTTACAATTTGGGACAAGTCGGAAAGGGGTGGGTATGACCGTCACCGATACCAGAAGTGCTCTCGCTGCCAATTCCGCGCGAGAACACCTCCTGCGGCTGGACCGACTGCGGCTGATCGACAAGGCGCAGAACGAGGGTTTCACGCTGCGCCAGATCGCTGATCTCCTGGAAATCTCGGCAACGCAGGTCCACCGGCTCGCACAACGGGTCC
>NZ_JBFUHV010000502.1:0-552 GCF_056402215.1 Rhodococcus sp. P4_B6
GTGGAAGACCGAGCACGTCACCGTACAGTGACGCCAGCGTCTCCTCCACCCGTGACCGCGGGGCCCGGAACACGCCACCCACGAAGTCCGGCGCGGGCAACGCTTTTCGGTCGAGCTTGCCGTTCACCGTCAGCGGCAACCGATCCACCACCACCACCGCCGCGGGCACCATGAACTCCGGCAGCCGCCCGGCCACGAAACGACGAAACTCGGCCGCCGACTCACTCGACCCGTCGACACCGTCGATGTGGAGAACGACGTATCCGATCAGTTCGGTGCCGTTGCCGGTGGCGTCGGCTACCACAACCGCCTGAGCCACCGCCGGATGCGACAGCAGCACCGCCTCGACCTCTGCGGGTTCGACTCGGAACCCCCGCACCTTCACCTGCTCATCAACACGCCCCACGAACTCGAGTTCACCCTCGGCGGTCCACCGCACCAGATCCCCCGACCGATACATCCGCGCACCGGACACACCGAACGGACACGCCACGAACCGCTCCGCTGTCAAACCCGGCCGACCCAAATACCCACGCGCCAACTGCACCCCGG
>NZ_JBFUHV010000503.1:0-551 GCF_056402215.1 Rhodococcus sp. P4_B6
GGGGTTGCAGCACGCCGACGGGCACTCGCTGCTGCTGGCCTCGACCAACCCGGCGGCGGTGGCCTACGATCCGGCGTTCTCCTACGAGATCGCGCACATCGTCAAGGACGGGCTGCGCCGGATGTACGGCGGCACCGACGGGGTGGACGGGTTCGGTGGGGAGGACATCTTCTACTACATCACCCTCTACAACGAGCCCTACTCCCAGCCCGCCGAGCCCGCCGACCTGAACGTCGAGGGCCTGCTCAAGGGCCTGTACCTGTTCAAGAAGTCCGAGGCCTCGGGCCCGAAGGCGCAGATCCTGGTCTCCGGTGTCACCATGCCCGAGGGCCTGCGGGCGCAGCAGCTGCTCGCCGACGAGTGGGGTGTGGCCGCCGACGTGTGGTCGGTCACCTCCTGGGGTGAACTGCGCCGCGACGGCATCGAATCCGAACGCCAGGCGCTGCGGGACCCGGGCACCGACGCCCCGCTGCCCTACGTCACCCAGGCGCTGTCGGATGCGGCCGGCCCGTTCGTGGCGGCCTCGGACTGGATGCGCGCCGTCGCCGACC
>NZ_JBFUHV010000504.1:0-528 GCF_056402215.1 Rhodococcus sp. P4_B6
GATCAGGTCCTCGAGCGTGCACGTCAGATCGCGCGTGGAATTGCCGCGAAGTCGGATACCACGCTTCGTTTCACGCGAGCCCTCATGGTCCAGCCCCTCAAGAAGCAGGTTCTCGAACTGCTGGGACTGGGTCTCGCCTATGAAGCTTTTGGCGCACTCGGAAAGCGCGCCTGACGAGAAGAACCGCTGGGCGCTCGACTGCGCCGAGCGGTACTCGTGCCATCGGCGACGAGAGCTATGAAGACGAGCCCGGGAATACTAGGAGAGATGTTCGTGAGCGATTCCCCATCAGCTATCGGGGTCATTAATGATCCCTTGTTCGACATCACCGGCAAGGTAGCGATCGTGACCGGGGCGAGCTCTGGCCTTGGGCGACAATTCGCTTCGATGTTGGCGCAACGGGGTGCCTACGTCGTGGCTGTCGCGCGGCGAAGCGACCCGCTCCACGAATTGGTCGAGCAACACCCCGACCACATCCTCGCCGTTTCGGCGGACGTCACCGACGACGATGCGATGCGCAATGTTGTC
>NZ_JBFUHV010000505.1:0-523 GCF_056402215.1 Rhodococcus sp. P4_B6
CGGCTCGGGATATCACCGAGACCGGCTTCGTCAGCGGCTCACACCCAACGCGGCCATCGTCGGTCAGCCTCAGCAGGCTGATTGCGGTGCTGCCGCCCTGCGCTGACGGAACCCGCAAGGGAGCAACCCCATCGCGGAACGGCCTTCCAATCAGTGTGCGCGCGAGCGATGTCTGCCGAACGGTTGATTGACAATATCGGCGATGGGAGCGACTTATCACCTCGCCGGGGTGGTCGGGATCCGCGAGATCGGCGCTCTGGTGTGTGCGGGCTCCTCGGGGGTGGCAGCATCGTGGCCGCAGGGTCGGCTGGCCCGGGCCGATCTGCGGGCTCCGGTGACTCCGCACCAAAGGTTCGAACCCCACCGACGGGACGGTAAACAGCAGGTCAGCGCTGATATTTAGCATGCTTCGACTTGCATGTTTGCATTAGCGGTGATTCCCCGCTCTGGACGCCCGGAGGAGAATCAAGGCCATGAGCACACAGCACGATGACCACGCGATCCGCGACGGCGTGAACTGCGT
>NZ_JBFUHV010000506.1:0-521 GCF_056402215.1 Rhodococcus sp. P4_B6
TTGATGTTGTGCGAGACGATCAGGATCGTCGCGTCGATCTCGGCGTTGATGTCGATCAACGTCTGGGAGATGTAGGTGGTACGCACCGGGTCCAGGCCGGAGTCCGGCTCGTCGACGAGGATGATCTGCGGGTCCAGCACCAGGGCGCGGGCCAGGCCCGCACGCTTGCGCATACCACCGGAGATCTCACCGGGCAGCTTGTCCTCGGCCCCGAGCAGGCCGACGAGCTCCATCTTCTCCATGACGATCTTGCGGATCTCGGACTCGGACTTCTTGGTGTGCTCGCGCAGCGGGAACGCCACGTTGTCGAACAGGTTCATCGAGCCGAACAGGGCGCCGTCCTGGAACAGCACACCGAACAGCTTGCGGATCTCGTAGAGCTCCTTGGACGAGCACTCAAGAATGTTGGTGCCGTCGATCACGATCGAGCCCTGCTCCGGGCGGAGCAAACCGATCAGCGACTTCAAAAACACCGACTTACCCGTACCCGACGGCCCGAGCAACGCACTGACCTCACCGGC
>NZ_JBFUHV010000507.1:0-518 GCF_056402215.1 Rhodococcus sp. P4_B6
GCCGCACCCACCCCGCGACGAGCGCCGCTTCGACACCGACACGGGGAAGGCGAATTTCGTCGTCAACGACCTGTCCTGGGTGCCGGTGCCGGAAGGCAGGCTGATCCTGCAGACCATGCGCTCGCACGATCAGTACAACACCACCATCTACGGTCTCGACGACCGCTACCGCGGGGTCAAGGGCGGACGGCGGGTGCTGTTCATCAACACGCAGGACCTGGAGTCGTTCGGGTACGCGGCGGGGGATCGGGTGGACCTGGTCTCCGAATGGACGACCCCGGACGGCAGCGTGGAGGAGCGGCGGGCGGAGGATTTCCGGTTGGTGCCCTACCCGACCCCGGTCGGGAATGTGGCCGCCTATTATCCGGAGACGAATCCGCTGATCCCGCTCGATCACGTCGCGAAAAAGTCGAACACGCCGGTGTCGAAGGCGGTCACGATCCGCCTCGAAGGGCGGGGCTGACCGGTGGGGCGGGTGACGACCCGGACCCCGGTCACCCGGATCACCGACACCCGGC
>NZ_JBFUHV010000508.1:0-516 GCF_056402215.1 Rhodococcus sp. P4_B6
TCTTCTTGAGATCGTCGAATTTCATTCCCATTCGCGCTGCCGTCGCGGCTGTCATCTCGGTCTCGATGAAACCGGGAGCAACGGCGTTGGCGGTAACGCCGAATTTGCCGAGCTCGAGGGCCAGGGTTTTGGTGAAACCTTGCAGCCCGGCTTTGGCTGCGGCGTAGTTCGCTTGACCGCGGTTTCCGAGCGCCGACACGCTCGAGAGGTTGATGATTCGTCCGAAACCGGCCTGAGTCATGTGTCCCTGAACCTCTCTCGTCATCAGGAACGAGCCACGCAAGTGGACGTTCAGGACGGTATCCCAGTCGGTGGCCGACATTTTGAACAGAAGATTGTCGCGGGTTACGCCGGCGTTGTTGACCAGAACGACCGGTTCTCCGAGCTCGGTTGTGATCTTATCCACTGCTTTCTCGACACCAGTTCCGTTGGAGACGTCTGCGCCGACAGCAAGTGCAGTGCCTCCGGCCTGAGTGATCGTGTCGACCACGTACTGGGCGGCGGCCTCCTCGAGGT
>NZ_JBFUHV010000509.1:0-507 GCF_056402215.1 Rhodococcus sp. P4_B6
GTTGCGGGTGGATGTGTCGGGGAATCCGCGGTTCGATCAGGTCCTCGACCGGGTGCGGGTAAAGGCTCTAGGTGCGTACGAGAATCAGGATGCGCCGTTCGAGCGGTTGGTGGAGTTGCTGAATCCGGTTCGCTCGACGGCCTATCATCCGTTGTTTCAGGTGTCGTTTGCGATGCAGGATAATGTGTTTCCCGATGTCGCGTTCCCAGGGTTGGAATGGACCACATTGCCGGCGCCGACGGGGACGTCGCGTTTCGATCTGTCCGTCACCGTCGCCCACGACGGCCACCAGGGTCTGGCGGGGGTTGTCGAGTACGCGAGTGATCTGTTCGATCGGGCGACGGTGGAGGGTATCGCGGCCCGGTATGTGCGGTTGCTCGAGCTGATCGTCGCGGATCCGCGCGGGCGGATCGAGGGGTACGAAATCCTGGATCCGGACGAGCGCACACTCGTGCTGGAGAGCTGGAACGACACGCGCGCATCGATACCGGACTCGACGATCCCAGT
>NZ_JBFUHV010000510.1:0-506 GCF_056402215.1 Rhodococcus sp. P4_B6
CCGATCTCGACCGCCAGCCCGAACGCGGTCAACGTGGACACCCCCCGCAGGCACCCGAGCCGGGTCACCACCGGGGTGTAGGCGCTGTCGGCGGCCATCCGGGTGATCGCGGCATCCAAACGGTCGCGCCGGCCGACGGCGGCGAGCATGGTGTCGTACGCGGTCTCGTACGCCAACTGCAGACCGGGTTCATCGAAGTGCTGGCTGCGCAGCCAGGTGTCGTGCACCTGCGTCCACGCGTGCCCTCCGYAGTAGACGATCCCCTGCCGCAGAAGAAGTTTCGACAGCCTGTGCCGGGCCGCCATKAGATCCCGGCGGACGTCCTCACGCGCGCGCACCAGATCCCGGGCGGCCTCCTGCGCCACGCTCGGCACCGTGACCGAGGTGATCTGATCGAGGTGCAGCAATCTCGCCAGATGCCGTGCATCTCGCGCGTCGGTCTTGACCCGATCTCCGGACGGGCGCTGCAGCTTCGAGGGCGCGGCCACCAGACACTCGATGCCGAC
>NZ_JBFUHV010000511.1:0-500 GCF_056402215.1 Rhodococcus sp. P4_B6
CCGCGGGCAACGAGGCAACCGGCGCCTGCACGAGCGCTGGGCCGGGTTCGACGCCCGCCGCAAGCGTCCCGTGCTGGCGAACACCGCCATCGCCCGCGAGCTCGCCGGGTGGTGCTGGTCGTTGGCCGTGCTCGACGACTGACCCATGGGGCCTTCCCCCGTCGCGGGCCATTCTGGTCGTTTGCTCGTCGGGCGGCAAGGTCGGTTCTCCTCGCTTGCGCTGCGGGGACTCCACCTTGCCCCCGCTCCCTCGGCGACGACCGATGGGGGCACGGACCGGGGGCCGAAGGCCCCCACGAACGTCCCGGATGATACACGGTTGGTGACAACAGCGCCTGGGAGTGACCCGCGAGAGAACTATGAGCAATCCTCAACTGCACGTTGGGATCACGCTCGAGGTTAGACCAGCGATCCACTCCAGCCGAACAACTGTCTTTGCGGTAGCCAACCCGCGCATATCAGACTTCGACAACGCGTCGACAACCGACACGCTCGCCACC